>DEYT01000014.1 GCA_002364975.1 Opitutia bacterium UBA3151
ATTTGACCTTCTGTCCATCTACCAGCAGATTCGAGATAAGTGCCGGCATTCGAGGCATCGGAGAGGTTGCGGGGAGCAACTCCAAATTTTGAAATAACACCAAGGCCATTCCCTAAATCACCATGACAAACCGCACAGTGAATGTCATATTTTTCTTTGCCAAGACGTAAGAGTGACATATCAATGTTTATATCTGCAGGGATTACATCCACCCATTCACCATCTGCATTCTTACCAGTTCTAAACTCAACAGAATGAACGGTGGGAACCACAGAAAATACATCATTGATCTCCAGACCGTTTCCTCGGACCGCAGTTCCATCCACAGGAAGACGACCCGATTGCCTGTCCCCAAAAAACTTATTTTGGGTCTGAGATTTGTATTTGGCCTGCCTGTCCATGTCTGGGAAAACTTCGAGTGGAGTATTTTCGGTTAAATCTCCCCGAAAACCGAGGATGGAGACCGCGATGAGAACTGAAATAAAATAAAATGTGATAAAGTATTTCATATTATTCAATCGGTTCCCTTATGACTGAAACCGATTTACCACCCAGTCCTCTTAGTAATTCAGTGGTTTCCTGTTCGTCAAATTTTGGATCATCTACTTCAATTACCACCATGAATTTATCATCTCCTGTCCGACCAAAATTTGGATGTTCAAAAACTGGATGATTATGCCGAGGTAATCGATTAAGAAAAAACATACCAAACAAAGTTCCAAAAGCAGCGAAGAGAATGGTTAATTCATAAAAGACAGGAAAAGGATATATTGGACTGAAATAAGGCTTACCTCCTACAATCAAGGGATAATCGAATTCATTCATATACCAAACGATTAGCATGCCAGTAAAAAAACCAGTGATGCCTCCCGCTAGAGTAAAACAAGGTACCTTAGATCTTCCGAGTCCCATTTGTGCATCAAGGCCGTGAATAGGCATGGGGGTGAAGCACTCCCAATTTGTGTACCCCGCCTTACGAACTTCTCCAGCGGCTTCATAAATATCTTTGGCTGAGTTGAAAGTGGCGGAGATGCCATACTTAATGTCCATTATTTTACTCACTTAATGATTTTTTGAACCGTGAGGGTCAGCCTGCGGCATGACCATTTTGACCTCTGCCATCGGCATTAAAGGGAGAAATCTAATAAATAAAAGAAAGAGAACTGAGAAAAACCCAAATGTACCCGCAAAAGTAAAGATATCTACTATGGTAGGAGAGTAGTAGCCCCAGCTTGAGGGAAGAAAATCTCGGGAAAGTGTAGTATTAGCGATAACAAATCTCTCAAACCACATGCCAATGTTAACAAAAATTGAAATGATCCAAACAAGAGGAGTGTTGTCTCTAATTTTCTTGAACCAGAAAAGTTGAGGGCTGATTACATTGCAGGATACCATGATCCAATATGCCCACCAATAGTTACCAAAAGCACGATTAATGAATGCAAAACTTTCATAGGAATTTGCCCCATACCAAGCGATGAAGAATTCCATCGAATAGGCATATCCAACCATGGTTCCGGTAGCTAGCGTGATTTTACATATGTTATCAATATGACCCTGGGTGATTAGGTCGTGTAAACCAAAGAGAGATCTTAGAGGTAATAGTAAGGTTAATACCATTCCGAATCCTGAAAAAATGGCACCAGCAACAAAATAAGGAGGGAAAATAGTGGTGTGCCAACCGGGTAGATTAGCCACCGCGAAATCGAAAGAAACGATGGTGTGAACAGATAAAACAAGTGGAGTAGAAAGACCAGCGAGTAACAAGTACGCCATCTCAAAATTCCTCCAATGGTTGTTTGCATTTCGCCAACCCATGGACAGGACACCGTAAAAGTATTTACGCCATGTCTCTTTCGCCCGATCACGAATAACGGCAAGGTCAGGAATCATCCCCATATACCAAAATAAAATAGATACGGTAGCATAGGTAGAAACTGCAAACACATCCCACTCCAATGGGCTACGAAACTGAGGCCAAATAGCATTTGAATTGGGTATCGGAAATAACCACCAAGCAAACCATACGCGCCCGACATGGAATAATGGGAAAATCCCTGCACATAGGACAGCAAAAACAGTCATTGCTTCCGATGCTCGATTGATGGATGTTCTCCATTTTTGTTTCAAGAGACACAAAACTGCAGAAATAAGAGTGCCGGCGTGACCAATACCAATCCAAAAAACAAAATTTACAATCGCCCATCCCCAATTAACCGGATTGCTGTTCCCCCAAACACCTACTCCAGTCGAAACAAGATAAACAAGTCCCATTCCAGTAAAACTAGCGATGCAAAGTGCTAAAATGAAGCACCACCACCACCAAACCGGGGTTTTCCTCTCGACGATCCCGCAAATTTTTTCCGTAACCCAATGAAGATTCCTCTTGTTTTCGACTAAGGGCTTATCAATCCATGGGGCAGGTTTTATCTTCCCAAGAATAGCAGGGTCTGCTTGATCGCTTGCTGTTTTAACCGTAGACATTGAGAATAAAGAAAATTATCAGTGATGAGAAGGATATGCCTTGTCGTGATATTCCCTGTAGGAATGGGGAGAATCGCTAAAGTCAGGCATGGCAGGATTCGGATTTCGGACTTTTGCGAGATAGCTCGTTCTAGGTCTCGTATTCAGGTAGCCCAAAACGGCATAATCTCTGGGATCGCTCTTCAATTGGCTAACCCGGCTATTGGGATCCGACAAATCTCCAAATGCCACTCCATCCGAAGGACAAACCTGTTGGCATGCGGGTCTTATCGTGCCATCAGGCACTTTTAAATCTTGGGTATTAAGCTTCAGGTCTGCACCATCATTTCCAGTTGCCAAGTTAGCAGTTCTTTGAGCTTTAACTTTAACTCTAATCTTAGCTTCTTGTATTCTTTGAACGCAATAAGTGCATTTCTCCATTACACCTCTCATCCGAACGGTAACATCGGGATTTTTCCCCATTGCAGGCAAGGAGTCGTTTTTATCGCCAAGGGGGCCTTGGTAGAGTTGATTGATATCGCGTTTGTTCCAATCGAAAAAATTGAACCTTCTTACTTTGTAGGGACAGTTGTTTGCACAATAACGAGTTCCCACGCACCGGTTGTAGGCCATCGCATTTAAACCTTCTTCATCATGAACCGTTGCATTAACCGGACAGACAGATTCACAGGGTGCGGTTTCACAATGCATGCATGAAACTCCTTGGAATGAAACTTGCACATCGGATGGTATTTCATCACCATTTCTTTCGGCAGAACTGTAATAACGATCCAGTCGCATCCAGTGCATTTCTCTACCCCTTAAAACTTGGTCTTTTCCTACGATAGGAATGTTATTTTCACTCTGGCAGGCAACTACGCACGCACTACATCCTGTGCACTGGTTTAAATCGATTGCCATACCCCACTGATGAATACCATGAGTCTCAGATTTCTCGTAGGTATGGTCTGGATGCTCGTAAGATGAATTACCTCTTGGTGTCGTAGTGGATTTGAAAGCAAGATCGGTATCTTGATCCCTACCCCAAATGGGAGGCGAATGAGATTCTGCACCCATCTGGGTGGCAAAATCTTGATTCTTAGAATATTTCTCTGCGTTAGCCTCGCGAATAATTGCTCGACCTTCCATGGACCAATGCTCTTGTGTGTTGGCCAGAATCTTATAAGAACCGGTTGGTTTGATTTCTAAAACTGGTAAAACGCGAGTATCCTGATTTGAGAGTAAAGGATAAGAGTCAAAACCAGCTTCGCATCCAACTCGACCCGTATTTTTTCTTCCCATTCCTAGGGAAGCCACCACGGTTTTATCTGCAAGACCAGGCTGAACATACAGAGGTGCAGCAATCTTTTTTCCACCTGCTACTGAAAGCTCGACAACTGGAGACTTCTGATAACCATTGTCGAAAACTGCATTATCCGGAGCAATTTCGCCCGTTTGGTTTAGCAAGGTGGGTTTTGGAAGCAATCCTATATCAGGGAATTTAGATTCTAGTTCCTTTGCCATTTTGGGGCTGATCAAAAGAGCATTATCCCAAGTTAATTTAGTGATGGGGTGCGGACATTCCTGCATCCATCCGTTATTGATAAAACTTCCATCCAGAGCGTGAAAGTCAGGAACTAGTAAAACTTCAGATTTTGAATTAGCTTCCAAAACTGATGGCTTTAAATTTTCATGAAGAATGCTCTTTAAATCATCTACTTTAAGTTTATTGGTGTAATCTTTTTTGAGAACCCCTAATCGGAGAAAATCTTTAAAAATAATACTTGCCTCACATTTGTCGAAAAGAGATTGAACATAATCGTGAGAACTTCTGGAATCAGATAGTAGGGAAAGCAAGCATTCGATATCTGATTTAGTATCAAAAAGAGGAGCAATTAAGGGTTGTATAGGTATGATTGATGTACAGTCCCAAGTGAGACCTAAATCCCAAGATTCAAGATAATGTGAACAACCCAGATGATAATCACAGAATTGGGAGGATTCATCGATCGAAAACCCAATTCTGATGGTATTTTCAACTTTCTGTGAGATATCTTCCCAGTCTAAAAATCCACTGGTTGCATGAACTGGATTACCTCCAAGCATGACCAATGTATCGACTTTTCCGTCATTTATTGAAGAAACTAGGTCTTGTATTCCGGTGTTGGAACTGAAAGGCTGGGTTACATAGGAAACGGTTTTGTCAAGTGATCCGAGTAAACCGTTCAGAAAATACACAATTAAGTGAGTTTCTGCATCCAAATGGTTTCCCGCTAGGATTAAGGATTTACCATTCGTGTAAAGCAAATCCTTCGCACAAATCCTCGCCCAATTTAAATGCTCAGAAGTGTCTTTTCCTATGTCGCTAAACTTATCGATGAGGGCAGTATCGTTTTTTGTTTTCGTTTTTAAAATTTCAGCACCCAAAAGACAGAGAAATGATTTCATCCGGGAAGACTCAAGGCGAAGTCTGTGGTCTGCTACTCCACCGGTAATGGTCATGTCCGCTTCAACCGAATACAACCTATTCATCTTGAGAGCGTCCTTTGGTTTATTAACCTTCCGCCCAGACATAAAATTTCTAGAATTAGCGAGGGAGTAAGGCTCCCGGTTACCCATGAAATCACAATCCAATGATAAAACTCTAGAAGCATTTTTGAGCTTAGGTATAGCTCTCACAGGCTTTTTAGAATCTAATTTAGCTGCAAGTTCAGATTCAAATGAAATAGAGTCTACAGAATCGAATTCAGCCCATATAACTCCCTTTGACTTTAATTCGCTAACCAGTTCTTGTCGAGCCAGTGAATAGCTTGAATCTGCTAAAATTGCGACCTTTCCAGAGCCACTCCAGTCAACTAGCTTGGAGAGAATTAAATCGGACTGAATTTTTTTCCATCTCGTTGAAGTTTTACCAGCTAAAGTTTTTTGTTCTTTTTGAAAAGAACCTTGTGCTCGATCGGGGTCATATAAATTCAAAACAGAAGCCTGTGCGTATATATCAGTGCTTCCACCAAAGGGAACATAACTTGGATTTCCTTCAATTTTGGTTGGGCGTCCTTCATGGGACTCGACAATAAGAGGTAAATATCCAGCCGATGTGGGCATGGCTGTAGCGTAGTAATTTGGAACCCCAGGAATGAGTTCCTCGGGGCTCTTACCGTACGGCAAAATTTCATGTTCAGGTCTACGACAACCAGAAAAACCAAGGCCCGCTAGTCCGAAAGATGCAGCCATTAATTTCATGAAACTACGCCTTTGTGTATCCTCAAAAAGACTTGCTCCATTCGGAAATTCGTTTTCTACCCAAGTTCTAAATTGAGGAGATTCAGAGTAATCATTTAGGCTTTTCCAGTACATTTTTCCTGAATCAGCAGTTGTGTCTTTATTTTCTTGGATCATCGGTGGCAACCAGTGCAACTTAGAGGTGGATTGATCCCCCAGTTTTCTTTGATTTCGAGACCTGCATGAATCTGTTCCAGATCGACTTCGGATTGACTAACAGAATGACTACCGGAAGCAATAGTCCAAGCTAAATTTGTAACTTCTGAGTTGGGTCTGAGTGCTTTTTCGGGATTTCGGTGGCATTCAAGACAAAAAGACATGCTCAAGTGTTTCGCATGATGAACAACTTCCATTTGATCAATGCGTCCATGGCATTCAACGCAACTAATTCCTCGGTTCACATGGATTGCGTGGTTAAAATAAACATAGTCAGGTGCTTTGTGTATTCGCACCCAGGGAACTGATGGACCTGCGGTAATAACTCCATCACCATTGAGGTCTTCATTTTCTGAAAGTTGGCCATCCCTATCCTTATCTTCGCCATAGTAAGATTGCCTAACAACTTCCAGCAATGGCGAGTTGGCCTTTACATTTTTGTGGCAAGACATACACACATTAGCGGATGGGATGTTGGAATGAGATGACTTCTCAACACCATGATGACAATAGCGGCAATCAAGTCCAAGTTGCCCAGCATGAAAACTATGATCGTAGGGAACCGGTTGAGTAGGTTGGTAACCAACCCTTGTGTATTTGGGTGTTGCGTAATATGTGATTCCAGCAACGATACCACCTCCGAGAAGACCAAACGAAAGGATCAGTTTGATCGGTACAGTATTAATCCATCTTGGAAAGATATTCTTCATACTAAGATTACAACTTACCGTTCAAAGCAATAAAGAAAGCAGTACTTTTGGAGAACCCATTCACCAAGAAAGACAACCACTAAAAGAATGTTAATAACTATAAAAGCAGGCACATTATTATCATACGAAATTAGGATAATTGTCACAATATTAAAAAAGCTAAACACCTACTATTAATAAAACTTAATAAAAATTATTAGTTGGAGTTCACAAAACGAGTTTGTTTGATTAATGAAACCAAAAAATTTATACAAAAAAATTTGAAAGTTTCATCAATAAGAGGCGACGTTGTCGTGGTTGGAGGAGGGATTCCTGGTGTCTGTGCCGCAATTTCAGCAGCAAGACAAGGTGCAAATGTTTGTTTAATTGAAAAAGATGGTCAACTCGGTGGAAGGCATACTCAAAACTTTCGCTTTCCATTCGATCAGGAGTTTCCAACCTCATTTCCTAATGGTAGAGAAAGTGGGCTTTTAGACGAGATATGCCTTGAAGTATCCCGTCGCAACCAAGAGAGAAGTCATCTTGGATTGTCTCGAGTGCTTTACGATCTTGTGAAAAATGAAAAAAGAATATTGCTTCTATTCAATCATAATCTCACCGAGGCAATCATGAATACAGATGAAAATCTGATCAAGTCACTCCTTTTCACAAATCATGACCTAAAAGATTCAAAACTTGCAAAGGGAAAATATTTTATTGATTGCACTGAATCTTCGCAAGTGAGCAGGTTGGTCAACGCTTTGGAACCCTTGGCCAAGCAAACTTCAAATGATAAGCAAACTCCTGAATTTGAAAGCGAAAGAGATAATGCCTCCATCATCATTACCTTGAAAAAAGGTCCCGAAGACACCACTTTTGAACCTCCAGCATGGATCCCCCTAAAGTGGGAAGAAAATTCAATTTTGGCAAAACTTGAGATTATGGAATCTCTTAATCGATCCATCGAAGGGGATCACCTCGTCGAATGGAAAGGTCCTATTAGTAAATCCATGATTAGTTCTAGCGCTCTCGCATGGTGTGTGTGGGATTACTTAAAAAACCGATCATCAATTTCCAGAATACTCGGACCTTTTTTCGTCGAAAATATTTCAGAATATCCAATTTCGAAAGATTTCCATCGTGGGAAAAGCTTGAAAGACTTAAGCTTGAAAAACATCATGTCCGGTGCGGTATTCCAAGACTCCATTGCCGTTGCCAGAATACCCATCCCAGGAAAAGAGACTTTAACCTTTTCCAGTAGAGGAAAAATTAGCCTCCCTCACCCTTTTGAAATTCCCTTACAAAGCCTTATTTCTCAAAAAGTTAGCAATTTATTTTGGATTGGAGACAACATACTATCTCCATCCGACGAAAGTATTTTTTTGGGACATACTCCAACACTTGCCCAGATGGGATGTGCAGGAGGAGTCTCAACTGCCCTGCTTGCTAAGTCTGAATCTTCATACAAACACGCTTCTTTTTACAAAAAAGTTCGGAGTGCTCTGACGAGAACAAATCAACAAGTGGGAATAACCTTTATTACTGATTTCAAAAATAAAGCAAAAGATGCAAAGACATTTGCATCCTCTACACTCCAACATTTCTCTGATGAAAAAGATAAAAGAACGGGCCCGATTCAGTATTTCAATAATTGTTTGCTCCAATTCCCGATTGTTAGTTCGAAAATCCAAAAACTAGAAATACTGCTCGATATTCCCCGTGAAAGTAAAATCGAATTCAAATTGCATCAAGGCTCATCAAACTATTCTGCTTTTCCTGGGAAATGTCTTTTTACCGATACCATTTTGTTGCCAAAAAACAGCCTCCAATGGGTAATTATCCAACTTAATAAATCAATTGAAAAACCAGGCTGGCATTTTATAGAACTTAAGTCCGCGCACAAATTTGGTATCCATTCTCAAAATGATCCTCCTCCAGGAGTCAGTTTCCTACAACCCACTTTTAAAAACAGTCAAAAATCCAAAAACCCCTTTTCAGATTTCGAACCGATTCAAACCAAGGAAGAAAGTGAGCCAATAGGTCCAAATCTTCGAGCATTCCCCCTGCAGTCTGCTTTTTCATCCTCGAATGTGATTAACCCTTTTTTTAGACCTACAGAGGTTCCAAATCTTTGGGTTTCCCAAAATACTGACTTTAAATATGCAGAATTTATCGAGTTAACTTGGGCACAAAAAATTTCGATTTCTTGTGTAGAGATCAGTTTCGACGCTGCATTTAATTTTTATTATTCAAATTTTCCCAAGTCTAGTTCGAGCAATGCTATTCGCTCAATCGTCAAAGATTACAATCTCTTTTTCACAGATAATAATGGACATGGACAAAAAATTCTTGAAGTCAGGAATAACCAAAAACCTTTAGTTATCCATGAATTTGAAAAAATAGAAACCGCCTCTATTGAAATTGAAATTCTTTCAACGAATGGCATTGAAAGAGCACAAATTTTTCAAGTTCGCGTCTTTTAAGCATAATCTTATCAGAATCTTCAAAATATTGAGCGGATAATCCTTGCATGAACTGAATTTTTACAAATTATAAATAACCTATGAAAGCCCTTTCCGTCCTCTTTAGATTACTCAGCTTGCTTGGCCTTATTGCTCTTGCCGGGGTGCTCTGGTTGAAATTGGATACTTTGAAAAACCAGTCTCATTCTTTTTTAGACGAGACTGTTGATGATGCATACACCATTCTTCAGTCTTCTAAGGAAGCACAATGGAAGGATGTTTCTTCGAAAAAAAGTATCGTAAGTGATGTCTTTGATGCAAATGAACAAATTGATCAAGGAGCGGACAATCCTCTCGAACAAGCTATTTCAGACCTGAGGACTTCTGAAGATGCATTACTCCGTAACCCTGACTACCGAGATAGTTTAGAATTACTGACAAAAGAATTTGGTTCAGAAGCCTTGCTATGGAATAGAGACTCCAATAGATGGATCAGCAATCCAAGTGTAAAATTGGAAGCCCCTGCTGGCTACAAGGATCCTTTTGAAGATGAAACAAAATTCCCAAAGAATGATATAAAGAATGATGATGGCACCATCACAAAGGGAGTTTCACGGCAGAATAGACTTAGAACTGTTATTGGGATGTTTTATAAAGATCGCCATGATAAATTTTCTGAAATTAATAAACTCAGAACAATGCTGGTTAATCGTGATATTGAACTTCGAGAATTTCAAAATTTGTTTGCCCGTGAACAGGAAGAAAGAAAGAAATTTGAAGACGAAGTTTCTGATTTAACTGTGCAAGTCAAGGGTTTGGAAGCAGACTTGGATAACGAAAAAAAAGAGGCTGCAGCTTTCAAAGAAGCGAGTACAACTCAAATGGGAGTACTCGAGGATCAAGTTTCCAGTTTACAACAAAAAATGCAAGATGACCAAAAGCAACACGAAGTTACCTTGCAGCAAAATAATGAAGATCACAAAAGAGAGCTGAGCAAGGCGAATGCCCAATTAGTTAAGGAATACAATCGTGGTCGGGAAGAAGCGACCCAAGAGATGCTTGCAAAACAATCCGGCGGAGAAGTCGTGGATGAAAATAAAAGAGAAAAAGCGAACCCATTCATTGTAAAATCTGATGCTCCACCGGTACTCTCTCAAGCCGAAATTATTGCGGTCAATCAGTCAAAAGAAATTTCTGAAATTGGTGCACCTTCAACCATCTCGAGAATCGATAATAGAACTGGAATGATCCTCCTTCCCCTCGGGATTGAAAGAGGGGTTGAGCAGGGTAATGTATTCACCCTATGGAAGGACCAACGAAAAGCCGCTAGAATTAAGGTACAAAGTGCAAGGGATGGTTTTTTACTCGCTTACATTTTACCCCACTTTGGTACTCCGGATAAATTAAGGCCAGGAGACAATATTCATGTGGTTCCAGACGAAGAAAAATTGTAATTGGGTATGAAATCGCTTCTTTTTAAAATGATTCTAAAGTTCACGCTATTGTTGATTCCTTTGGCAATTACAGGTTGTTTTACTGCATCACCCGATGATGACCGCATGCCCCAAGGTCGCCCTGCAAGCTGGGAATATAGCCTCCCAGGAGGTTTTGATCGTGGTGGCCTTCGATAAACCACTGCTACGAAGCTAGATCTTCTCTAGGCGATGCCTTCTGATTGCTCACCAGCAAAATTGTTTTTGGTAGCAACTCCAATTGGTAATCTCGAAGACTTTTCACATCGAGCTGAAGTTACTCTCAATCATTGCGACCTCATAGCTTGTGAGGATACCAGAGTCTCCTCTAAGCTACTCTCTCGATATTCGATTAAAAAGCCATTGGTTTCATATCGTGAAGAGAACGAAAAAAAACAGGCTTCTATTCTTACGAATCAAATCAAAAAGGGAAAGAACATTGCTCTCCTTTCAGACGCAGGTTTGCCAACGATTAGTGACCCAGGTTTTCGTCTTGTTCGAGAATGCCACTTATCCGGTATTGATGTCGTTCCGATACCAGGTCCCAATGCTGCAATCACTGCACTAATTGCATCAGGTCTACCTACGCATCAATTTTTATTTCTCGGATTTCTTCCAAAGAAAAAAGTGGCGGCGAGCAAGCTTTTGCAAAAATGGAGTGACTTCTCTGGATCGATTATCTTATACGAATCAAGGTATAAAATCATTCGCACCATCGGCATTTTTCAAGATTTATTTGAAGAGGAAAGATATGTTTGCATTGCTAGAGAACTTACGAAGGTTCACGAATCCATTCTTAGTGGACCCTTGGTAGAAGTTATTGATCGATTGAACTCTGGGAGTGCAAAAGGAGAATTCACTATTATTATAGCTCCTAAAGGTTATTCTTTTGAATACAGCGAAATATAAAGTTGCCATTCTTGATCTGGGTTCGAACACCTCAAAACTCTTGGTCGCCAATCGCTCGGAAGGTGAAAAAGTAGAAGCTATTTTTCAAAAGAGCCTGCCTTGTAGAATTTTATTGGATCTAAATGATCACCTTTCCGAACCTATTCTTGATAGGATTATTAAGACGGTAAGCAAACTTCATTTCGAAGCGGTAAGATTTTATCCTGCCCGCTTCTTTATCGTCGGAACTGAAGCTTTAAGAAACGCTAAAAACTCAGCTGTGGTTAGGCAAAAGATATTCGAAAAAACCGGCCTAAGACTGAAAATACTTACTGGAAAAGAAGAAGCGACCGGAATCGCATTTGGAATTAGCTCTGATCCTAAACTCAAAAATGTTGATGAATTTCATGCTTTTGATCTTGGAGGGGGCAGTATGGAAATTATTGAGTTCAGCAAAAGCAATTTAAGAATTACAGAGAGTTTGCCTCTTGGTGCAGTGACTTTGACCAACCAATTTATTTCAAATCCCAAACTCTCCTTAAATGAAGAAGAAACTTCTTCAATTTCTCAGTATATTTCCCAGTGTTTGAAGGAGAATATTACCCGTGAAAACCCATGTGAGATTTTAATTGGGACAGGTGGGTCCGTAGTATACTTGCGAAAATTGCATGAGTTTTGTAACCCATTGGTATCGGACGGTACCACGCATGCTTTCACTTTTAAAAAGTCTTTCATTGAAGACATTACTAAAACGATCTGCTCCCTAAATATTTTGGAAAGAGGCAAAGCATTCCATTTCCTACCTGAAGACAGGTTGGATATTATTCCTTCAGCCTTAATCACCATTCTAGAAATTATGAATTTTATGGAAATTGATGAACTCACCCACTCTTTTCACAACTTGCGGTTTGGCATCGCCGCAAATCCGGAAATTATGGATTAGATTTACTCTTTCAAGCCAAAGACCGCGTAGGAATACGACGGGAATACTGCATTCGAGCTAGCCTGTATCTCGGATAAAAAGCAACGAGAACCAATCCATTTCCTTGGATAAAGAACGGTTCTATCTTGACCGACAAAATTAATTACCAAAAGGAAGCTCTTATGCTTACGCTTATCTTTTATCTCCAAACCTATTGAACCTTCGGGAAAACCCTCACAAACATGATATGAACAATCACCCATTTTTTGAGGTCGTAAGAAAGTTCCTTCTTCAGACAGTCTAAACTTTATCATTTGTCTAACACCAAGATTGAGTTCCAAATAATAACTTAAATCTTCATATTTTAATACATTAAGATCCCCACGCTTGTAAGTATTTCTGACACCGTCTTTATTTCTCATGAAATCTTGTCCTGCAGAAAGCATGGGAACCCCGGGAGAGAATAGAATTATGAAAATGGCCAAGCGGTTCATTTTGATTAGATTATCAGGAAATTTCTCTTGTTCTTCCTTTTCACCATTAAAAATTCGATCCACAAATGAATAATCATCGTGGGATTCAATGTAATTAATCGACTGCCAAGGTTGAGCATGGGAATCCAGTTTGCCAGTCAATAATTGAATAATTTCCTCATGCCCCCTTCCCTCTTTTACCAGAGATAGAACTTGCTCCCTACACTGGTCACTCCAGAGGGCATAAGTTGTTTCATTCATCGTATTCGGTAGTCGTCCTCGAAAACTCCAAGGCTCAGCGATAAGAATGAAATTTCCTTTAATACTCTTCATTTTAACCTCAATTTCTTGAAGAAGGTCGGTGCCTAAAAGTTCTGCCAAATCAAAACGAAAGCCATCAAGGTCGAAGGTTTCAACCAAATAAGTCAAACTGTCGATCACAAGCTTTCGAACTGGTTCTGATTCGCAGTTTAAATCATTCCCACAACCGCTGAAGTTTTGTAACCTGCCAAACTCGTCGATCCTAAAATAAAGCTCACGATCCAGATTCAAAAGATGTCCAGGGATACCGACATGGTTGTAAACCACATCCAAAATTACTGCAATCCCAGCTTCGTGAAAAGCTTCCACAGCCATCTTGAATTCTTCGACTGCGGTGCCTCTTTGCGGCGAACTGCTGTAGGATGACTCAGGGGAAAAGAAATTAACTGGCATGTAGCCCCAGTGATATTCATCTTCGTTTCTAGAATCGAATTCTTGCAAAGGTTGAAACTCCACTGCATTTACCCCAAGTTCCCTTAAGTAACAATCCTCTGAAGAAATCCAGATCTTAAGCCGCTCAAACCAAGATTTTCCCTTTGATGCAGTTCCCAAATCTGCTTTTTCTAAGAGATCTCGAATATGAGCCTCAGCGATGACCAAATCCCGTAAAGGAGGTATTTGAAACCTCGATTCCTGCTCTATTTTTCTTGGCTCCGGCAAGATAAGCCCTGGACCATTTCTCCCGATGGTCGCACGGGCATATGGATCTAAAACTATTTTTTCAAAACAAGCACTTTCTCCATCCTCGTACTTTTGAAGGATGGAAAGCATGTAGAAGGTGTTTTCCCATTCTTCCTTTGCTTTGGTGGACCAACTCCCATCCTCTTGCAATTGCATTGGTACTCTTTCAGATGAGCTACCCTCGGAACTTTGGTAAATTAACAAATCCACTTGCTTAGCTCGGGGAGCAAAAACTCGAAACCATTCAATTTCATCATTATCCTTAAAATAACCAAATTTACCTTCAGGCCTATACTTTAGCCAACGATCTAATTCTTCATTTCTCTCTTTATCGACAACTTCGAAACTAAATACATCTCTACCACTTCTGCGGGAATCAAACTGGTAGTTCTTTACACCCTCAGAAGTTGTTAAAACCGAGCCAAATTCATGAAATGGCTCCAGCCAAACTCCATCTTCCGTGATGAATTTGAAGCAAAAGGGAGGTTGTATTGAAAGTTCATGCCATGGAAGTCGTAACTCCCACCCAAGTTCGTTCCGATTCATCTTCCACTTATCCGGTCTGTTTTTTGGGCTCCAATCATTTAGGCTCGAAGCTAGGAAGACTTCACTTTGTTGATTTAAAACTCCGGGGAATTGATTTTCTTCAAGCAAAAATAATGCTTCTTGCCCATCTTTTGCATAGCCTCCAAGACCTGCTCTTTGGATTATATCCAAAAGACTAAATGAGCCCCCAAGTAAACCAGCTTGTTCGACAAGATCAAGATGTAGACGCCCGCCATCCCAATCTTTTTCAAGATAAACCCAACCACGATTCTCATTGGAAACAAAAACTTTTCCGCCCGCTTTGTACACGACCTAAAACAAAACCTTACAGATTCATTTTAGCCAATCGAAAAATTTTGCTACTCTTGAACTCATGAGGTAAAAAGAATATTCATGAATTCTACTCCCGAACGTATTTTGATCGCACTTTCTGGTGGTGTGGATAGCTCGATTGCATGCTACTTACTGAAAGAGAAAGGTTATCAGGTTGAAGCTGTCTATGTAAGAACATGGGAAAATGAAAAGGATGCCCTCGGTAATTGTCCCGGGGCAAAAGACCTCGCAGACGCAAGAGAAGTGGCAAAATTTTTAGAGATTCCTTTTCATGTGGTAAATTTTATCGATTTCTACCATCAGGAAATCGTTCGTCCTATGATTCAAGGATATGCAGACGGAATTACTCCAAATCCAGATATTCTTTGCAACCGAAAAATGAAGTTTGGTGCCTTAATGAAATATGCGAAAAATCATGACTTTGAGGCCCTTGCAACCGGGCATTATTGCCGTAAAATTTTGGGGAAAGATGGACACGCCCAGTTATTGGAAGGTATCGACAAAAATAAGGATCAGTCTTATTTTTTAGCCCAGATCTCTCAGGAACAACTTAACTATGCTCTTTTTCCATTGGGTGAAATGCACAAGGAAGATGTTCGAAAATTAGCCGAAAAAATTCGACTACCCGTGGCAAAAAAGAAAGACAGCCAAGGTATTTGCTTTTTAGGAAAAGTAAAAATTCCTCAATTTCTGTCTAATTTCATCGATGATGAACCCGGAGAGATTATTACTACTCAAGGAAAAGTAGTGGGTAGGCATCAAGGTCTACATCGCTACACACTTGGTCAACGAAAAGGGATTGGAGTACCTTCCAACACCGACTTTGAAAATTTTGTAGTTACCGGCAAGAACCAAGAAATGAATCAGCTAGTAGTCGCATTTGAAGACCCCAAAGAATTAACTCTATGGGGTTTAAACTACCGTATTGAATCCGTTTTCTTTTTTACCAACGACTTTCCAACCAAGAGAATCGAACTTCTTGGAAAAACGAGATATCGGGATCCAAGTACCCCGATTTTTTTCCAACCCCAAGAAGACCAAAAAGCCGAAATACTTTTTAAATTTCCTCAAAGGGCTCTTACCCCTGGTCAAATTTTAGCAATCTACGATGGGGAACGTTTGATTGGTTCTGGAATTTATTCACACTCAGAACTGGGTCGAGCTATGCTTTCCGCTTGATTCGGATCATAAAATAAAGGTAATTACTTCCCATGCTATGCGTCTACGACTAACCAAAAAAACTCGAAAGAAACTACCTATTGACGATGAAAAGGTTCCCCTTAAAACAAAAGAAAACCTAGAGTTGTCCCTTCAATCAGCTATTTCTTTTCTTCAAACTCAAGAGGTTGCTCTTCAAAGGTCACTGGAGATTCTTGAGGAAATCCTTCTGCTCACTCCGAAGCTCAAAGCGGATGTGATCCGCAAGATTTCTAAAGAGGATGAAACTCAATCGAGAAGAAAATTCAGAGAACTTAAAAAAGAACTCAAGTCGATTACTAATCTTGCCTTCAATGATCGTGACCTTTTCAGTAAAATAGATACTGATCAAGCATTCAAACTATTTAAGAATGCGAGTCCGAATGCTCCGACGATTAGGCAACCCGCTGCTCCTCATTACCTTAAGGCTGTGCAGAGACAAAGTGAATCCATGGAATCCAAATCGGTAAAGGAATCCTACCAAGCTCTGCAGGAAATGCTGGGTCAAACCGATGCCATTCAATCGGATCTAAAGACGAGTTTTATTGCCTTAGCCAGCGACCCTGATTCGGATAAAAAACTTCAGTTCATTGAAGAAAGAGTAAAGAGCTGGGTTTCAGAGGTTATTGATGGCCAAGATGGCATCAGCGTGCAAGCCAATATCGTCAGTCAAAAAGTGGATGGACTGATCGAACAACTGGAAGATAAAGATTTATGAAGTATGAAACCATCCTCTCCGCAAGGCTCTGAATTCCCCAATCAACACAAAAGACCATTCTTGGGAATTCATTATGTAAAGTGCGGGACATATGGTCGTATATATAGAAATAAAGAAAGAAATGCCTATGTCGGGCACTGTCCTCGCTGTATGCATCCTGTACGGGTGAAAATTGGAGCTGAAGGTACTGGCAATCGATTTTTTAAATGCTTCTGTCCTTGATTCGAATCTTTAAAGAAAATTCTTGAAAGAAAATAAGGTGATGGCTGAAGTGGTAAGGGGCTATGGAATCGCTTCAGGAAAAAACTTCGATGCTCGGTTCCCCAAAGGAACCATCGCCATGCAACAACCTTTCATGGAAGATAGAGGACTTGACTTATCGAGCTTTCACCTCGGAACCCTAAATATTGATATCACTCCCTCTTGCTATAAATTCATCAAATCTTCCTGCTGTTTTAAAAGAATAAAATGGTCTAATGATTTACCTCCCGAAACCTTTTCTTTTTATCCGTGCAAAATTTCTTTACCGGATCAAAATTCCAGAGTTTCAAGTTTGATATATTACCCCCACCCATCGACAAAGCCAGGGTTTCACCAAAAGGAAGGTGTTTTAGAAATTTTGGCCCCTTACTTAAAATCAGTTTCCTATGGGAGTAAAATTATCATTCATGCAGATTCGGAGTATATTTTATTCACCGATCATTCTGAAAAGCCTTAAAATTTCAAATTTTTGGCAGTTTTCCTTGTTATTCTTCAATTTTGGCAATACAGCTGATCTTTTACACAAAAAACATCTATGGAAAACCCTACTTTTGCGACTCGTTGGAACTTAGACGAAATAGACTCAAATTACCTTCAGTGGCTTGAGAACCGCTCGTCCGTAGAAACCAAATGGCAGTACTTCTTTGAAGGCTTCCATTTAGCGAATGATTCCAATGGTAGTTCGGGGCAGATACCTGGACCTAAAACGGTTTCCAGTGAATCGCCCGATGATGAATCCATTGAGAAACATGCCCGCCTCTACGGTGCAATTTATGCTTTTCGAGATATTGGCCATACCCAAGGCACCTTTGATCCCCTGCGCGACAAGATTGATGAAAACCCGCGGCTCTCCTTGGACAGACTTGGATTCACGGAGGAAGATCTTTCTGAAATTCATTTTACTGGAAATTACCTAGAGGGATGCCGGATGTCGATCGGTGAAATTTTCGATCGTTTAAAAAAGACTTATTGCGGAAACATTGGAGTCGAGTACCTCCACATTCAGGCTACTGAAAAACGTCGTTGGATTCAGTCCAAGATCGAACCCAATCTTAATCAACCTTCATTCGCACACGAAGAAAAGCTTCGAATCTTACGTAAAATCATTCAAGCAGAAGAATTCGAAAATTTCTTACATACTAGATATGTTGGACAAAAGAGATTTTCTTTGGAAGGTGGAGAAACTCTTATCACGGCTTTGGATTCCATTTTTCAAAAGTGTCCCGATGAAGGAGTTGAGGAAATCGTAATGGGAATGGCACACCGGGGCCGCCTCAATGTTTTGGCGAATGTAATGGGTAAATCTCATGAATTTATCTTTCGAGAGTTTTCTGAAAACTTTGTTCCCGATGGTGCTCATGGAAGTGGCGATGTTAAATATCACTTGGGATATGAGTCGGTTCGAACGACTTCTAGCGGGCAGCAAGTTGTCATCCACCTATCTCCAAACCCCAGTCATCTGGAAGCCGTCAATGGAGTAGTCGAAGGTAAGGCCCGGGCCCGACAAAGGCTACGGGGTGATACACAAAGAAAACGGGTATTGCCGATTTTGATTCATGGAGATGCGGCAATGGCTGGGCAAGGCGTAGTCGCCGAGGTCTTTAATTTCTCAAAACTGCCTGGTTATCGCACTGGAGGAACGGTTCATGTCGTGGTGAACAACCAAATCGGTTTCACAACGGATCCGACCGACGCCCGCTCCAGCCTGTATTGTACCGATGTGGCAAAAGCAATTGAAGCTCCTATCTTCCACGTTAATGGAAATGATCCCCTTGCAGTAGCAATGGTTGCTGAGCTTGCCCTAGCTTACAGACAAAATTTTGGTGAAGATGTTGTCATTGATGTAAATTGCTATCGTAAGCACGGTCACAACGAAGCGGATGATCCTGCATTCACTCAACCCTTACTTTATCAAAAAATAAAGTCTATGCCATCAATTTCCTCGGTTCTTTCTGATCAATTGGTTGCAAATGGTGAATTAAAAGATGAAGAGAGCCAAGAAATTCACCAAAGGCTCCGTCGTCAGCTTGATGCTTCTTTAGAAAAAGTTAGAACGGTCAAGAAATCCAGTACTTTTGATGGATCGATGGCGATCAGGCAAATTCCATATGATTTTTCCGCGGTTGAGACTGCGGTGCCACTGGCTGAATTAGAAAAGGTAATGCGAGCGCTCTCTACTTGGCCTGAAGATTTCAACCTAAATTCGAAAATTAAAAGACAAGTTGAGAACAAAAAAAAGAACTTCAAATCCAAGCACGGCATCGATTGGGGATTGGCTGAACAACTTGCTTTTGGGTCATTGATGCTGGAAGGAACACCAGTTAGACTTTCTGGGCAGGACAGCGAACGAGGAACTTTCAGTCATCGCCATGCGGTCTGGTATGACTCCAAGGACAGGAATAGGTATGTACCTCTACTAAACATGGAGGACAGGCAGGGACAATTTTGCGTATACAACTCTTTGCTCTCGGAGGCTGCCGTCCTTGCCTTTGATTACGGCTATTCCCTGGATTACCCAAGTATGCTTGCAATTTGGGAGGCTCAGTTTGGAGATTTTGCAAATGGTGCACAAGTCATTATTGATCAATTTATTATGAGTGCTGAAGACAAATGGGGAGCCGTCTCTGATCTTGTACTTCTTCTACCCCATGGCTTTGAAGGACAGGGCCCCGAGCACAGCTCCGCTCGTCTTGAAAGATTTCTTCAGGGCTGTGCGGAAGACAACATTGTGGTAGGAAACTTGAGTACTCCAGCTCAGTATTTTCATGCACTTCGCAGACAAAAGAAAAAAGAATATGCTAAACCTCTTGTTCTAATGTCTCCTAAAAGTTTACTTCGTCATAAATCCTGTGTTTCCATGCTTAAGGACTTTACCCATGGTGAATTTCAAGACTTCTTGCCTGATCCCACCCCAGCAAAAAAAACCGAGACTCTGGTTCTCTGTTCTGGAAAGGTCTATTACGACCTTATTGAAGCTCGCGAATCGATCAGGACTCCCAAAGCAACTATTATCCGGATTGAACAGTTTTACCCATTCAACCAGTCCCAATTTCTCAATACCATCGAGCCATTTACTCATGCTAAAAGAATTGTCTGGTGCCAGGAAGAACCTCAAAACATGGGGGCTTGGAGCTTTCTTTCTCCCATCTTTGAGGAATTATTAGGCAAAAAAGTCGAGTATGTAGGTCGTACTTCGACGGCAAGTCCAGCAACTGGATCTTTGACGCTTCACAAAAAAGAACAAGTTGAATTAATAGCAAATGCTCTAGGTCAGTCCCTTTCAATCACCGACAAATAATTTAAAATCCGCTTTATTTAAAATGCCAAAAGACGTCATTATCCCTGCACTCGGCGAGTCCATAGCTTCCGGTATCCTTTCCGCCTGGAAAGTAAAAGAAGGATCTTTTGTCGAAATCGATCAACCGATCTATGAACTTGAAACCGATAAGATCACTCAAGAAGGGCTTGCTGAAATTGCCGGAATCATATCCTTCTTAGCCAAAGAAGGGGATGAAGTGGAAATTGGTTCCAGCATAGCTCAAATTGATGAATCCACAGAAAAACCTTCAGAATCTGAAGCCCCAAGTTCAGAAGAAGCAGAGGAAACTACTTCCGCAACCGAATCAGCGGAAGTAAAACAGCCTGAAGAGGTGGACCCTTCCAGTGATGCTAAAAGCACGGAATTAGAATCCCCTGCTATTGTCAAAGATGAAGTTTCTCCCCCCGATGAAAAAGATAAGGTAATGGGCAGAAAGCAGTCTCCTGCAGTTACCAAACTTTTAGCCGAAACCGGAATTGATCCAGAATCAGTTAGTGGATCCGGGAAAGACGGAAGAATTACCAAAGCAGATGTCCTTGAGGCAAGTTCCAGAGAGTTGAAGAAGCCTGCTACACCAAAATCCGAAGAAAAAAATCTTGGAGAATCAAAGCTTCTGGATTCTGCAAATCGATCCACAAGACGTCCCTTTTCGCCGATCCGCAAACGAATCGCTCAAAGACTAGTCGAAGCTCAACAAACCGCAGCCATTCTTTCGACTTTCAACGAAGTTGATCTTTCTGCGGTTATTGCCTTGCGGAAAGCTCATCAAGATTCTTTTGTCAAAGAGCACGGAATAAAACTTGGTTTTATGTCATTTTTCGTAAAAGCAGTTGTTCATGGTCTCAAAGCTGTACCTGCTTTAAATGTTAGAATTGAAGGAAATGAGCTAGTCGAGAACCATTACTATGATGTGAGTGTTGCGGTTGGAACTGAAAAGGGCTTGGTTGTTCCCGTATTAAGAGATTGTGACAAGATGTCTTTTGCCGATATTGAGAAAGCAATCATTCATTATGCTGAAAAAGCAAAAGCTGGTACCATTTCCCTTGAAGATATGCAGGGAGGATGCTTTACGATTACCAACGGTGGTATTTACGGCTCTATGCTTTCAACTCCGATCATCAATCCGCCCCAAAGTGGTATCTTAGGAATGCATGCGATTCAGGAAAGGCCCGTGGTACGAAACGGAGAAATAATCATTAAACCAATGATGTACCTTGCCTTATCCTATGACCATCGGGTGGTGGACGGTAAGGAAGCGGTTACCTTTCTGGTCAAGATTAAAGAGGCCATTGAGGAACCCGCTCGTTTAGCACTTGGAATTTAACTAAAAATGAAATCGGAAAATATTTTTGATCTCCTCGTGATCGGGGCTGGCCCCGGTGGTTATGTCTGTGCGATCAGGGCTGCACAACTCGGCTTGAAAGTGGGTATCATTGAAAAAAATAAAAGACTAGGTGGTACCTGCCTCAATGTTGGATGTATTCCCAGTAAAGCACTTCTTCATTCAACCGAAGTCTATCATCAAATAAAAGTCGATGCCCAAACGCATGGGGTTGAATGCGAAAAAGTTAGCCTTGACCTGGCAACCATGATGAATCGAAAGGACAAAGTGGTCAGCCAACTTGGGAAAGGCGTCCAGTCCCTCGTCTCCAAAAAAGGGGTTAAGATTTACGAGGGAACCGCCGAACTCCTAGACAACCGAAAAGTGCAAGTCTCAAATGGGTCCGAAATATTTGAATTGGAAGCCAAAGAAATTGTTTTAGCAACTGGTTCCAAACCGATTGAGCTCCCCAACCTTCCCTTCGATGGAAAGAAGATTATAAGTAGCGATCAAGCTATTGCACTGGATAAAATACCTGAAAGGCTTGTTGTGGTTGGGGCTGGTGCCATTGGACTGGAATTGGGCTGCGTTTGGTCCAGGCTTGGTAGTGAAGTAACGATCCTTGAATTCCTCCCTGAGATTTGCTCACAGCTCGACCCCGAAATTGCCAAAGCGACCCGAAAGATTTTTGAAAAACAAGGAATCACCTTTCAACTCTCCACCAAGGTAGAAACCGCAAAAGTCACCAAAAAAGAAGTCTCATTATCGATCACAAAAGATAACCAAAATTCAAATATTTCCGCTGATTGTGTCTTAGTTGCTGTGGGGAGAGAACCCTTTGCAAAAGGATTAGGCATCGAAAGACTCAACTTAGCAAAGGATGAAAAAGGTCGGGTTAAAGTAAACCAAGACTTCTCAACCAATCTTGATGGTATCCGTGCAATTGGAGATCTAATTCATGGTCCTATGCTTGCTCACAAAGCCGAAGAGGATGGAGTAGCCTGTGCTGAAATTTTGGCCGGCCAAGCCGGACATGTTGATTATTCCCTTGTACCCGGAGTAATTTATTCAGATCCAGAAGTTGCAAACATTGGAATGAGTGAAAGCCAGGCGAAGAAAGAAGGTTTTCTTACCAAATGTGGAGCTTTTCCCATGGCTGGAAATGGTCGTGCGATTGCAACCTGCTCAACCGATGGGGTGGTAAAACTCGTTGCTGATGCAAAAACCGATCGAATTTTAGGGGCTCAAATCGTAGCTCATAGTGCTTCTGAGCTCATTGCCTCGGTTGTGGCACATATGGAATATGGAGGCTCTGCGGAAGACTTAGCCCGTACAATCCATGCACACCCCACCCTATCGGAGTCGATCAAAGAAGCAGCACTCTCTGTAGATGGGAGAGGTTTACACAGCCTCTAATTCCCTTCCGGAAATTTAAAAATTTACCTCCAGCCGCTTTTCATCATCGGCAAGACGCCAAGCCCTATCCACCAGCATTTCATAAGCGACTGCCTTTTGCTCTGGCTCTGAAACTGAGCGGGAAGCACTGGACAGCTTCTGCACCTTACCTACCAGAAGGTAAATTTCTCCGGAATTATCAGTGATTCTCATCTGATACTTTCCCCGACTTAGAGCAAAACTTCTTTCCTGTATCGGCCAGTCCGCTCTTTGAAACTCTAAGGCATCTGAGGAAAAACCCGTTAGCTTAACTCGGCCCAAAGCGTCTCCATTTTCTAGGTGCAGAAAGGCAGCTCTCGGAGAGCCAAGTATGGAGGACCACTTCACGGATTCTACTTTTGATGGACTGTTCAATTTTTGGACTTTTAAAAGTGGAGAAGTCGGTTTGATTTCAGGTACCGAAGGCGAAAGGATTTCTTCCCCGATTGGTTCAATGCTTTCCCCTTGCGGAACTTGTTTAATGGTATTTGCTTGTTTATCTTCTGCTATTGAAAGTTTTGCCCCCGAAGCAAGCTCCAAGCTTTGAGAATCTTCCAAAAGAAATGAATCTTGCTTTTTTTCATCACTCTCTTGTGAGGTAGATTGTTCTGACTGATTTGCAGCATCCCATTCCTTTAATTGTTCTTTCGCGGCATCTGCTTTCGCCATCATTGGTTCTTCCTTATTTTTTCTTTCCAGAGTACCAAAATAAGCGATCACTGAGGCGGCGGCCGCGACAGCCAAGGGTGCCCAAAAATGCAATTTCCCTTTAGAGCTAGGCCCCTGGTCATCTGCTTTTCCTTGCGGCTCCATATTTTTGAGCTTTTCCAATAATTGAGTTTTCTCCTCCTGGCTAAAGGAAAGCTCCTCACTCATGCCACTACCTAATCGAAACCCATCGATACCAGCTTCTTGAAAAAGTGACAGGCTTTGCTGTACTAACTTCTTCTCTGCTCTCCAATCTGCATCCAAGTTACAAAGCTTTTCGATTTCAAATTTTTCTTCCGGTTCCATCTCATCCAGAAGATATTTGATCAGCCTATCCCTATGTGTTTCAATATCATCGGATTGCTCACTCATTCCAATATGTTCTCCTCTTTTAGTTCGATCGACAGTTGGTAAATTACCTTGTGTAATTTGAAGCCAACATTTCCAACACTTATTCCAAGCTTCTCCGCCATTTCAAGGTAGCTCATTCTTTGTTCAAATTTCATTTTTAATAAATCCTGAATATCTTGCGGCAAAAGAGAAACTGCATGTTTAACCCGAAAAATCTTTTCTTCCTTCTCCATTTTTTCCCTAGGATGCTCCTGATCCTTTCCACCCGAATCTGAAAAAAAATCAAGTTGCCGATCATCTTTCCCAGTGGTCATCAATCTATGCTTTTTTCTCAACCTTGAAATACTAAGATTTCGAGTCGTCGTGTACAACCAAGCCTTAGGGAAGCTAATCGATGCTGATTCTTTAAAGAAACGAAGAAAAGACTCCTGCACAATTTCCTTGGACTCCTCCACATCCTTGAGAATTCCATGGGCATAAGATAAAAGCGGTTTTTGTAATTGCTCGAACCAGACCAACTTAGAATTTTTATCCTCTTGGCTCATACATCATCTATAATTTTAGAAATTAAAAAAATTCATGGTTCTTGCTTAATCCTAAGCTTCAAACAGCTCTTTCATTCGAACAAGTCCTAAACGAAGAGTTTCTTCAGGGTCTCTTTTCCACCAATCCGCATTAAAAAGCTCAAGGCTTACAGTTTTATCATAGCCAATTTCCTTAAGGATTTGAATCTCTGCCTTCAAATCAATTTGGCCATCCCCTGGCATAACCCGATCAGGATCCGTTTGAGTGCCCGGCTCTTTTTCCAGGCATGCATCGTCGATGTGGTAATGACTAATTTTGGATTGAGGTATTTGCCGAAGGGTTTCAGGGGTAGACTTGCTGTTCCAATTATGAAAAGCATCAAGAATTAGGGTCGCATCTGGATCATTCGCTTTTTCTACGACTTCCCAGGCACCCTCCAAGGTATGAATCGATTGGAAGAAACTTATGTATTCAAAAGTGGGAAGAATTCCTTCCTCTCTTCCAACCTGCAAAAGCTCCTGATACCTTCCAGGTAAATGTCCGGTCTCCTTTTTTTCCAAAGGAGGAGTTGCCACAATAAAGGGGGAGCCTAAGCGAGCACCCAAAGCAAATCTTCTCCGGGCTTCATCCAAAACTAATGAATGCTCCCATCCTTCAAAATCTCCCCATTGCCGCATTGCAATCACCGACGGAATCATCAATCCATGATCCTGAATCATCCTTTCAACCTCTGAAACTTCACCTCCTCTGGCAACAAATTCCAAGACATCATTGAGCCATAACTCAATACCATCATAACCGGCTTCGCCCACCAGTTTTATCTTTTCCAGTAAGGGAACTGGTTTAATCGTACTTGTATTGAGACAAAATTTCACCCTCTAAATAGATAGATTGGTTTTAATATCCACAATCATTGTTTTGAATTTTTGCTCTGGTCGAGCAGGAAATTCTGAAACAAGCCTTGAAGTACTCCATTACTCAAAGATTTCCCTTTTTGCTTCAAGCCCCACTCGACCGCCCACTCCCTAAATTCATTCGAAAAATCTCCACTTGGCCAATGATACCACAAACCAAAACAATCAGATTCATGATAAGCAGACCACAGGGGAAGCCCACTATCAATCAGTAAAGTGTCCGCTTTTGAAGACCCTAGAACTCCACTCAACACCTGATCACGCCATTTTTTTCTTAACCTATAGATTCCCAGTTTTCCACGGTTTCCCTCGAGCGGATCCGATGATTCAGGGAAATGGATTGCTTTGAGCTCATCGGGCCAGTTGGGAACTTTTACTACAATCTGCTGATACTGATGCAATCGGTTCATCGGTTGATTCGCGGGACGCATCCCCTTCCTTTTCCAGGTAGTCATTTGGTGGTAAACTCTCTGAACATCCAAGCCTACCCTCCAATCTTCTAAAGAATAAAGGGTTGCGATTTCATGCATGGATTGCTTATTCCTCGGATACCCAAGAACCTCTAGAAACCATTGGTGGCAAGCCTGTTCCCATCCCACCTGATCAATCCGTTTTTTTGCATAAGCTTTCTTTTGGAACCATCTTATATGGGAAGACCTTATGATCTCATCTTCTACATTTTTTGGTTTATCTCTCGCAAGAGAGTGCAAATTTTGATCCCGACCACTCAAAGCGGCGAGTGCCCACTCTTCATTGTACTCCTCCAAGCCTTGGTAAAGGAAGGGGAGCAGAGTTAATTGCGGGATTTTTTTTCCCAGAGAGTTGACGATGCGGCAAGCTGAAGTGATTGGGGGGAATAAACAAACATGCAAGATAACCTGATTATAATTTGGGTCTCGATCATGTCCATGATTTCTCCAATCTCTTTCATAAAAATGAATTTCAACATCCCCAAATTTTTTCTCCCCCCCTATACATATAACCGCATTTCGAAAATCAGGTCCTTCATCTGACCTGTTCCAAGTACCAGTATTAAGAATCGATAGTTTTTTTCCCTCCTTGCTGACTAAATTAAAAGTAATAAATGCAGACTGGAACCAAATTCTTTGGATCACTTTTTCCTCAACCCGAATCCCCCCGTAGAGTCCGGGAACTTCCTCCACTTTGCCTTCCATGAGTAGCCTAATCTGGAAAGGGAATTTTGTTTTCAAAAGAATCAAACGGACGGGCTGAAGGTTTCGAGTCTTTTCTTATGGATTTTGAACTTTCAATCGCGTAATCCAAACGTTTAGCCACTTCCTCCACCCGCATTGCAGTGGATCCATGTGCATAAGCACAGTTACGAATAAGGCCATCATTGGTAACCACTACTATCCTCTCCGGTTGCGTTGCTCCCATTAACATTCTCTCAATAACCCCGTCTGCCCCCTCTACAGAAGAAGAGTAAATTACAGTGTAATCCTCAATACCACGGTGCTTAGAAACGGATTGCGGTCCTCCTTTCCCGTCAAAAACAACCGATAAAAGGCAGCCACCCATAACTTGTAGGGGCTCAAGAAAATGTAATAATGACTCCCTCGCACGGGTACGGTCGAGTTTTAACTCCCGAGCAAACTCGGGAATTGCATGAAGGGCATTATTTCCGTCTACAATTAGATGTTCTTGCATTTTAAATCCTTTCAATCAAAGAAAGACAGCATATTCTAATAATTAACAAATTCGCAATTTTTAAACTTTATCTTTTATGAGCATCGCCTATCTTTTTCCAGGTCAAGGATCCCAGCATGTGGGCATGGGAAATGAACTCTTTCAACAATTCCCCTCTGTTGTTGAGGAAGCAAATTCCATTCTAGGATACTCCCTCGATGAATTATGTACTCAGGGACCTGAGGATAAGCTCGGTCAAACCCAGTTTACCCAACCTGCTCTTTACCTCGTTTCCTACTTGGCAGGACTGGCGAAACAGAAAGAAAATATGTTCCCTGACATGGCAGCGGGGCATTCCGTGGGTGAATTTGCAGCTCTGGCTGCAGCCAAAGCCTTTTCCTTTGCTGATGGCCTCCGAATGGTTGCTAAGCGAGGCGAAATCATGGCGAAAGTAAGAGGTGGTGGTATGGCTGCGGTAATCGGCCTGGAATCCAACATTATCTCAGCCACCTTAAAGAAGAAAAATTTGCAAAAAATTGATCTCGCCAATTTTAATTCTCCCGGACAAATTGTCATATCCGGCCCAGCTTTGGAAATCGATTCCTCTATTCCAGTGCTCAAGGAAGCAGGGGCTAAATTGGTATTGCCACTCAAAGTAAGCGGGGCTTTTCATTCAGAGATGATGAAAGAACCATCTCAAGAATTTGCTGTTTTCTTGAAAGAATTTTCCTTTGCAGCCCCCAACTTTCCAATTTTCGCGAATGTAACGGCATCCGAATACTCAAATTCAGAAGAAATTGGCGGTCTTCTTGTAAAACAAATGTACTCATCCGTACTATGGAGTAAATCGATCCAAAAAATGCGATCTTTTGGTGCGGTTGAATTTATAGAATGTGGACCTGGTAATGTTCTGACCAAACTACTTCGTCAAATTCCATAAACTTATTACATTACCGACTTGGTTTCGGAATTTCGTTTTTCGATGCTCGGTGCTCGGGTTTTTTATTTTTTTGGTTCTTTTATAAAATAAAAAAAAAATACTTTTAGTTAATATTTTTTTTATTAATTAAATAATTGAATTTCAATGCTTTACAAAATTGGTGATCTTTTTTTATTGTTTTTACGTAACAAAAATTATTCGATTGCTAATAGCTAGAGAACCCAATCGATTATTTTCGGATTACAAAAGTCATTTCCTTCATTTTTCGAGTTTACCCAAAAGCTCGCGAACGACTTTGTGCCTAAACACGATGATACCTTAATGCACCTCAACAAATATTGGATGAAACAAACCAAAAATATTTGATTTTTTTTAACCAGACCACGACCCTTTGCAAACGCCCACTCAAAAAGTCATGAGAAAAGCCCGAAAAAGCCCGCAACTTAAAAACATCATCCGTCATCCAAGTCTCTTCCTGATTTTACTTGGATGCCTTGGCCTTAAACCACTTCATCAAAACTTACATGCGACTGTAGAAGGAGGTGCTTTGGTAAAAGGCAACACTTTCTCTGACAACACCACCACCATACCGGAAGAAAATTCAGATTCCAAGGCGATTAAATGGTCCAACGCCGACTTGGATCCCAGCATATTTGAATTCGATGCCTCCAACCCGACCCGTTTGAAGATAAAAGCAGCGGGTGACTATTTTCTCGCCTTTACCGGACCCATTATGGAGGCAACCAGAACTGCTGATAAACGTTCCCAAGTTTATTTCTCTGTCAAAAAGAACGGAAGTACTCCAATTGAAACAGGTATAGGCCGCTCAACTTATATCAGACACAGTTCCGATCACACAGAAAGTAGTGGTCACATCCACATTCTGCTTCCTAGTCTCTCTGCAGATGACTACATCGAAATCTTCTCCAAAGCTATTGATAACAGCACCGATAATTCCGTCAAAATCGGTACCGCCACTCTCTTCTTAGAAAAAATCGCTCCTTCCAGAACCATATTTTCCGCAACTGCCACCCGCACGGTGGCCGCAACCAACCTAAATCGAGGTACGGAGTCTCCCCTTCAATGGACGCAAGAAGTTGCTGACTCTGGCTTTACTCATAGCAATTCTTCCAGTAGTCAAAATATCACCCTAGATGCCGTCGGAAAATATTTGGTTTACGCCAATTTACCCATAAGCGGTAATGCAGGGAGAGCTTCTCCTCAAATGATTGTAAAGCTCGGAAACACCCAAGTTGAAGGCGGTTTTGCTTCCCAAGGTTATTTGCGAAATGCAGAAGCTACCACCAAGTCTTCGATTCATTGGGTGGGGCTTGTTGAAACTTCTTCCACCAATGAAGTCCTAACCTTTAATATGAGTCAGAGAGCTGCCGGTGGAACGGTTACGGTTCCAACCAATATGAAAGGATCCGTTTTTATCGAAAAACTATCGGATGCCAACAACCTCTTTTCTGCTCGTGCTACTCAACTTTCTACTGGTGACGATTGGAATGCGGTGGGTGAGGTGAAATGGGCCACCCAAGAATCGATTGATTCTTCAAAATTTACCCACTCTACTTCTTCCAACGCTCATCAAATCACGGTTGATACAGATGGGGATTATCTTTTGCTTTATTCCGACGGTCTTACATCTGGAATTGTTAGAGCCAGTCCAAAAATGGTTATCCGAGTCAATGGAAACGACGTAGTTGGTGCAGAAACTTCAACCCATTACATTCGATTTTCTGGTGGTACTACCTCACATGATTATTCATCTGGTGCCTTGACCACTGTTTTGAATGGTCTGAAAGCAAACGATGTGATTTCGGTCGGTGCAAAACCCGAGGCAGCGACTGGACTGGTAAATGATCATGTTCCTGCCCGAATTGTTTTACTCAAAAAGCCCACCCTGCCTGCTCCGGTTATTACTATTGCACAAACATCGGGTACATCTCCTATTTCCGCTAGCGTTACCTTTAAACAGGATGGATCGAATGTTTCGGTAACTGGATTTACTGATTCCGATATTACAGTAAATGACGCTAAGATTTCAAACTTCTCTGGATCCGGACATACGTACACCTTTGATGTAGTTCCAACTTCCTACCCCGCGATCATCAACCTCTCCATCGCTGCTGGTGCAGCAACTACCGCTGGAGGAGGCCAAACGGGCAGCGCAACCGCACTCACTCAATTTCGGGACTTAGTTACGGATGATAGCTCACTGGTTTTATATTTACCTTTCGATGAAGGAACAGGAACCGTTACCAAAGACCGCTCTTCGAGCGGAAAAGACGGAATCTTGGTAGGAAATCCTACTTGGGTTGCAGGAAAAAAGGGATATGCTCTTGAATTAGACGGAACTGGTGATCAGATCGATGTAAATAATTTCAAAGGTATAACGGGAACCAATCCAATCTCCGTAGCCCTCTGGTTTAAATCGACTTACGACCATAACGCTTCTCAGCAATCGATCGTTAGCT
>DEYT01000133.1:0-283 GCA_002364975.1 Opitutia bacterium UBA3151
GTCGTAAGCAGTAATTGCTTAAAAATATGTTTATGCAGGATTGAGCTGGATGAAATCATCAATTTTCGAGCAGCCTTTCAAATCGAGCTAGATCTTCTGGGGTATCAATCCCATGAGTCTCAGTGTCGACCACAGAAACTGAAATCTTTTCTCCAAATTCTAATACTCTTAGTTGTTCCAATTTTTCAATTTTCTCCAATTTTCCTTCTGGAAACATTGAAAAGCGTCTTAAGAAATCTGACTTGTATCCATACAAGCCCAGATGCTTGAGCGGACCATCCCC
>DEYT01000133.1:665-9529 GCA_002364975.1 Opitutia bacterium UBA3151
AAATAAAGGGCGTTTCCATGCTGGTCGCATACGACCTTAACTTGATTCGGATCATGGAAGTCCTTTTCGCTGGAGAATTTTACCGCCAAGGTAGACATTAATGTTCCTTCCGGTTTTAAACTTTCAGACAGAGCATGAAGATGAGAACGATCGATTCTGGGTTCATCCGCCTGAACATTGATGATCGTATCAGCGAGAATTTCAAGATTCGCGGCTGCAATTCGGTCTGTACCCGAAGCTAGAGATGGATCGGTTTTTACCACAGAAAAACCAGATGCTTCAAGTACATCCCCAATTTCATTTCCATCAACTGCAAAGAATAAATTGAATTCGGGAGCAACCTCCGAAATTCTTTCCGCGGTCCATAGAATGAGTGGTTTTCCATTTACCATGGAAAGTAATTTCCCCGGAAAACGAGTGGATGCAAGGCGAGCAGGAACAATTATGGTGGGTAATATAAGATCTTCGATCATTAATTCATCAAATTCTACTTCTTGGGTTGTCCCTATCATGTGTGATCCGTATAATTAAATCGAACCAATTCTTTATGACACTTCAATCTACTGCCCCTGTCCAAGAAGCAACTCACTTTGACCGCTTCTCTATTCCTGATAAAAATGGTCGTTTTGGCCCCTATGGAGGTTCTTATGTACCCGAGACTCTTTGTCATCCTCTGAGAGAGTTAACCAATGCCTATGAGGAGGCAAAACAAGACCCGGATTTTAGAAATACTCTGAATTCCATGCTCAAGTCATTTGCGGGTAGACCCACAGAATTGTACTACGCCGAGAGATTGAGTAAAAAACTTGGAGGAGCAAAGATCTACCTCAAGAGAGAGGATCTACTCCATACTGGTGCTCACAAGATTAATAATGCCCTCGGGCAAGCCTTGTTGGCAAAAAGAATGGGAAAGCAAAGAATTATCGCGGAAACGGGTGCGGGTCAGCATGGAATTGCCACCGCTTCCGTATGTGCCCGTTTTGGCTTTGATTGCGTCATTTACATGGGTGCGGAAGATATGCGCCGACAAGCCCTGAATGTTTTCAAAATGAAATTGAGCGGTGCAGAAGTTAGAGGGGTCGAAGCCGGAAGTAAAACACTGAAGGAGGCGATTAATGAGGCAATGCGAGATTGGGTTACAAATGTAAGAGATTCTCATTATATCCTTGGGTCTGCTTTAGGAGCACACCCCTACCCTGGCATGGTTCGAGATTTCCACCGTATTATTGGCGAGGAAACCAAAAGGCAATTTCACGAGAAGGAAGGAAAGCTGCCGGATGAGATGATAGCTTGTGTTGGAGGAGGGAGTAACGCCATTGGATTCTTTTTCGATTTTCTAGAAGATTTAAAGGTCAGACTTGTAGGTGTGGAAGCCGGTGGAAAATCACTTTCGGAAGGAGAGCATGCGGCCAGATTTGAAGGTGGGAAACTTGGAATTTTACAAGGTTGTAAAACTTGGATCCTGCAAAATCCTGATGGCCAAATCAATCAGACCCATTCCGTCTCAGCTGGTCTTGATTATGCCGCCATTGGTCCTGAACATGCTTTTTACAAAGATAGAGGTAGGATTGATTATGCGAATGCGAGTGATGACAAGGCCTTGGAGGCTTTTAAAATGCTCTCTTCCGAAGAAGGGATTTTGCCCGCATTAGAAACTTCCCATGGTCTAGCCTACGCCTTCGAGAGAGCAAGTGAGCTTTCACAAGAACAAATTTTATGTGTAAATTTAAGCGGGCGTGGGGACAAGGATGCCATGGAAGCGGCAAGAGTAATGGGCGTAGAAGGTCTACCAAGTATGTCGAGCATGGTGCATGAATAGCATGACTGGATATGGGCAGGCTTCAGCAAACCTGTCTGATTATAAAGTCTCGATTGAGGTTTCTTCAGTAAATAAGAAAAACCTTGAAGTCATAGTCAATACTCCGAAGGAATGGCAATTTTTTGAATTCTTAGCTACCTCTTTCTTGAAAAAAAAAATCGATCGAGGCAGAGTACGAGTATTGCTTACGGTTGAGCAGCAGGAAAACTCGCAAGTTTTTTCAAAAATCCTCAACGGGGAGGATTTCAATTCATTGATCGTAGAAATCAAGAGTTTCATGAAAGCAAAGGGTGAAAATTTCAAACTTACTTCAGAACTAGTAATCGAACTCCTTCAGATTTCAAATAAAGGATCTGGTTCGACCGATACCAACCAGTACAATGACGACTTGCTTACTGTTCTACTTCAAGCAACCGACTCCATGGTTGAAATGAGACAAATCGAAGGAAAAGAAATCTCATCCGATTTTGAGCTTCGTTTATCAAGACTAAGTGAAATGATTATTCAAATCGAATCTGCATCCAAAGATTTACCCGGGATAATGAGGCAGAAACTTCTTGAAAAGTTACAAAATGCAAACCTTGGAATTGATCCATCCGATGAGCGAGTACTCAAGGAATTGGCACTCTACGCGGAAAAATGCGATATTTCTGAAGAAATAACCAGATTAAGGAGCCACATATTACAATTTGAGCAAACTTCAAAATTGGACGGTCCAATTGGGAGAAAGCTTGAATTTATTCTGCAGGAAATAAGCCGTGAACTTAACACTTTTTGTTCCAAATCAGCTCGCAGTCAAAGTACTTCCATTGCATTAGAAGCTAGGGTGGAAGTTGAAAAAATTAGGGAACAGGTAATGAATATAGAATAGAAATCTAAGTTACCCTCTGCAATTCCTTCTCGTTCTTGGCCTCTACAATGCCAATGATAATATAAGAGAAAGCACCCACAAAAATTGCCGAATCAGCAATGTTGAAAATGGGGTAGTCGTAGTTAATAACAGGCAAAAAGAAATCAATAAAATCGACCACTTCCGCGGGGTCACGAAACAAACGATCTCCCAAATTCCCAGCAATTCCTCCAGCAATTAATCCAAATACATATTGGTGAAGAATTTTATTGAGCTCTAGAGCTTTTCGGAAAAAAAAGATCGATATTAATGCCGTGAGTGCCAATAGAGTCAGAGCCTCTGGATAATCAGAGAACATACTCCAAGCGGCCCCGGGGTTAGTGATGTAAGTGAACTCTAAAAGATTCTCTCTTCCATTGATCAATTCTAAAATCACAATCGGATTTTCCTGAAGCTCCTTCGAGTTCTCTACGACTAAACTCTTGGACCATTGATCCGTAGTGACCACGAGTGCAAATAACACCCAGAAGGGAATATATTTTTTCATTTCAAGATCACACGATGCACTTACAGATAAAAGAGGTTTAATTTACTCTTCCACTCCCATGGTAGAATCGGCAATGGTTGCGAAAGTTCCACCCCCAGAATCTACATCCTTTCTTTTTCGTTTTTCGTACAAGGTTTGGCCTTCCAGAGAAAAGCGAGTGAAAGGTACCACTTTCAACCTTGTCTTTTTGATCGGTTTTTGAGTTTCCTGACAAATTCCAAATGAACCATCAAAGATTCGGTCGATTGCGTCTTCGATTTCCTCTAATGCTTCCTGTTCATTAGCAACCATCGACAAGGCTACATCTCGATTAAAGGTTTCACTACCAGCATCCGAGGAATTTAAAGACAGTTCCCCAGACGACTCCCGAGCGGATGCACCGAGTGTATCTTGTGAACGCTCTCCTAACGCACCCTTCAAGCTTGCCCTTAAATCCATTAGGTTTTTGTAATAAGTTAGCCATTCTTTGGGAACTTTCTTCTCATCTCTTATCGGACGAACAGACTGAGTGGTACTGCCAAAACCAAGAATATCATCAATGGATGCAGTTTGGACTTTTTTTACCTTCGCAACTTTTCTTTTTGTTGAAACTTCCGATTTCTTTTCTGGTTTTGAAACGGTTGCTTTGCTAGAAGATGCCTTAGGTTTTTCCGCTTTTCTTTTGGTCTTCACCTGGAGGATCTGGCGGACATCATCGAGGCTAAATCCCTTGGTTTCCTTTTTTTCTTCAACTATTTTTGACTTAGTTTTAGAAGCAATTTCTTTTACCTTGCTTTCTCCCCCTCTGTTACTCTTCAAAACAGGTTCTTTTTTGGCACCTGTTGGGTCTTTTGGTTTACGAACTCTCTTTTTAGCGGCTGTTTGGGGTGGTACCTTGGCAGTCTTAGTAGTCGGTTTTTTTTCAGCTTTAGGTTTCGTTATCACTTTTTTAGCAGATAAATTCTTTGCTTTCGCTGCCACTTTTTCATTCGGGGCCGCAAGTTTAGTCTTTTTGGTAGTTTTGGTGGAAGGGGTGGTCTTTTTCTTGGTCATGATAAAATATATTTAGGATAAGAGGATTCAGATTTTTTGGGATAATACCTTGGCACAACGAGGGGAAACTTCTCCCCACGGTTCAATGGAAACAAGTTCGGGAACCCATCGCCAACTTCGAGGACAACGATAACCTGAAGCATGTTGGGCAAGAACAACTAAATGATTTTCATTATCGTCTTCGACTAGTGTCACTTTCGAAACAATAAAGAATTCCGCAAGGTCATCGGCTCTCTTTTTTAGTACTACAGAAATGGGATCATTTTTGGGGTAACGAAGTTCAATCTCTGCGTCAAGGGATTGGCCAATCTTCTTCTCTTCTCTAAGTTTTTCTAGAGATTCATTAATATGAGAATCCCGCAAGCTCAAGAGAGCTTGGGCATCAATGATGACAGATTCATCACCCCAAGCACTATTTAGTTCAGGCCAATCTTCCAACAACAAGGGGGTATCTGTATGTTCCCTTCCGGAGATAAAAAAGGACCAAGCTTCATCAGCAGTGAATGGGGTTAGTGGGCCAATAAGCTTAACTAGCGATTGAAAGATAAGATGAATAGAATTTTGAGTAGATCGCCTCTTTGGATCATTTTCGTCTAGGGTGTATAATCGATCCTTGATGATATCATGGTAAGTGGAGGAGAGAACTCCTGAACAGTACCGATTAATCAGTTGAACAGATTTATGTATCTCATAGGATTCAAAACATTCTGTGACTTCTTGAACGAGCTCATTGGTCTTGAATAGGGCCCAACGGTCAATAAGATCTAAATTTTCAAGAGGCATTCCATTTTCATCGATGCTAAAGTCATGCAAAGTTCCCAGCTGAAACTTTAAGGTATTTCTTAAGGTCCGATAGGAACGAACAATTTGGCCAAGAATTTCTTCCGACAAAGGGATATCACTTCTAAAATCCTCGGAGCAAACCCAGAGTCTGAGAACATCGGCACCATACTTTTGGACATATGAATCAGCGGTTTGAGGTTTTCCATCACTTTTGGAAATTTTTCGGCCATCACCATCGACCACAAATCCATGAGTCAAAATTCGTTGATAAGGAGCTTTTTGATAGGAAATCATCCCAGTCCATAATGAACTTTGAAACCAACCACGGTGTTGATCACTTCCTTCAAGATACAAATCTGCTGGCCAATCCAAATCACTCATGTTTTTCAAAACCGCACGATGACTACAGCCGGAATCAATCCAGACATCTAGTGTATCAGAACCTTTCTTGAGCTCCTTCCCTTTCCATTCTGCAGGGAGAGTAAATCCTTCGAGAAGTTTATCTGATGGAAGTTTAAACCATAAGTCCGTCCCTTCCTTTTCAATCTTATCTGCGAGAAATAGAATCAGGTCAGAGTTGAGTAATGGCTCGTCTTCTTGATCATAAAATACCGGGATGGGTACCCCCCAAGATCTCTGCCGTGAGATGCACCAGTCAGGACGGGATTCGAGAAAGCCACGAATACGATTCCTTCCCCACTCTGGAGTAAAAGAAACATCCTCAATTGATTCAATACATCGATCACGTAAACCGTCCCGGTCCAGGGAAATGAACCATTGATCCATGGCTCGAAATACTACCGGTGTTTTACTCCTCCAACAATGAGGGTATTGGTGATGATGATTTTGTTTGGCAAGCAATGCATTCTTGGATTCTAAAATCTCCAGAACACTATCATTAGCCGGACATCCCGTACTCTTCTCAAGCACTGAAACGCCCACCAAACCAGAGGGAATCATACCGTCGTCCACATAGGTTCCGTAATCAGTCAAGGGACAATAAACCTCCAAGCCGTTTTCGATTCCAGTCAAATAATCATCCAATCCATGACCGGGTGCGATATGAACGCACCCGGTTCCAGATTCCATAGTAACATAATCTGCGGTTAAAATCGGGCTTTCACGATCTATAAAAGGGTGTTGAGTTTTCCATCCACTAATTTCTTCGCCCGTTTTCGACTTTCCAAAAACCGGTTTTTTAAAATCAAAGTTTGAAGAAAGAGATTCCGACAACTCCTCTGCTACCCAATAACCGATGTCAACATCCATAACTTCCACATACTTTTCTCTGGGATGTACAGCAATTGCCAGGTTTGCTGGTAAAGTCCAAGGAGTTGTTGTCCAAATCACAACATAGGATTCATGATCTTGGTCCAAGAGCTTGAACTTTACAAATACGGAAGGGCTAACATGTTTTTGATATTCAATTTCAGCTTCCGCCAAGGCTGTCTTACAGGGAATCGACCAATAAACTGGTTTTTTACTTCGATAGACCAAGCCTTGATCGACAAATTTTGCAAAGGTTCTCAAAATTTCAGCCTCATACCCCGGATTCATCGTCCGATACTCCCGCTCCCAATCGGCCAAAATTCCAAGCCTCTGGAATTGGGCTCTTTGAGTCTCAATAAAAGAAGCTGAAAATTCGGAGCAGGCTTTACGGATAGAAACTGGGTCAAGATCTGTCTTTTCTTTTCTCAGTTTCTTGGACACTTTGTGCTCGATTGGTAACCCATGACAATCCCAACCTGGAACATATGGAGTTCTATAGCCTCTTACACTTTTGTAACGTAAAATTGTATCCTTCAGAATTTTGTTGAGAGCAGTCCCAACATGTACATCACCATTGGTAAATGGGGGACCATCATGCAAAGTGAAGGAATCCCCATTTGCATTTTTTTCTTGGGCAAGCTGATAAACCCCAATTTCATCCCAATGTTTAAGCCTTTCGGGTTCCCGCTGCACCGCATTTGCCCGCATAGGAAAATCAGTTTGCGGTAAATTCAATGTATCCTTGAGCTCGTTTGCCTTGTTCATTCGAAACTTTACTGAGGTGTAGGGGAAAACGTTGGAAAGATGTTTAGATAATCGGACAAGTCAAGGGTCTAAATTTAAACCCTAGAATCTACTTGCCTTATAAAAAGTTCAAACCACCCTCATAAATTCTAATTTATGTACCACTTCCTGACCACCATTTGCTATTCCCTGCAGTCGGACTCTAACTCGATCTATATTGGAGTTCTAATCCTTTTTATGCTGATTGGATTTTATCTGCTTACAAAAGGAGGGGACTTACTTAGCGATCATAGCTCAAACCTCGCACAGGCAATCGGAATACCTAGTGTTGTGGTTGGTTTAACCGTCGTTTCAATAGCAACTTCCGCACCTGAGCTTTTCACTTCCATTGCAGCTGTTACTAGTGGAGCACAGGGATTGATCTTAGGGAATATCATCGGCTCCAATATTGCAAATATTGGACTGATTTTGGGCATTTCACTTTTAATTTCACCGATTGATACCACACGAGCAGTTCCCCGGTCACAAAGTATTGTTCTTCTTTTTCTTAGCTTTTCATTCACCGGCTATCTTTTCTTTTACCCTTCTCATTCTCTGAGTACATTTCCCGGAATTATTTTACTTTTTTTTATCGGGAGTTATTTATTTTTTCTCACCCGAAACGCTCTTCAAAACCGAGGCGCAAAGATAATGGGAAAAGAGAAAAAGGAAAAAGAAAAATCACCTTCGGTTTACTTTTCCTGTGTAATGATCTTGCTTGCAACCGCTCTACTCTGGGCAGGATCAGAAACTCTCGTATTCGGTGCAAAAAACTTAGCTACTTTGGCCGGTATTCCTGAAGAATTGATCGGATTTACTTTAGTCGCAATCGGAACAAGTCTACCCGAATTGGCCGCGTCCATATCTCTTACCAAGAAGGGTGAATTCGGAATGCTTCTTGGTAATATTGTTGGATCAAACATCTTTAATATTGCCTTGGTGGGTGGGGCAGCTGGTATTCTTGGTCCTATAGTTGTGAGCACAAGATTTCCATGGATAAACTACATTTCCCTTCTGGGCTTAACCATGATTTTGGCTTTTTGGCTTAAGGGTATGAAGCTCAATAAAGCACATGGCATTCTGTTGTTAATACTTTACCTTGTGGCCTCAACCACAACTTGGGTATTTAATAGTTAGCCGAAGAAGTTTCTCTTCCAGAGCCTAGAAGATCCAAAAACAATAGTTATACTTCTTCCCCGACTTGAAAGCGGATGAACTTTTCAACCTTCAATTTCAAGCCAGCCTCTTTCGAGACAAGTTCTAAGAGCTGGCTAATCGTTTGATCCGGATTCTTTACGAATGGTTGCTCTAAAAGGCAGGAGGTCGAAAAGTACTTATCAAGCTTACCTTGAACAATTTTCTCAATAGCCTGAGGGGGCTTTCCCTCTGCCTGTGCCAAGGCAATATCTTTTTCTTTTTCAATGAGATCTGTGGGCACTTCTTCGCGTGAAACACACACTGGGGAGGTCGCAGCGATATGCATACAAAGATCTCTTGCCATTTCTACGACTGAGTTGGCATTGATGTTATCCTCGGAATCTGAAGACAGAGAAATTAACACAGCGACTTTGCTACCGGTATGAACATAAGACTCAACCAGTCCGTTACCTGCAGGCTCCAATACTTCAAAGCGCGAAATCCTTATATTCTCTCCAATTTTAGCAACCTGCCCTGTCCTTTTTTCCTCTAGGTCAACACTTGGGTCGCTGAGCAATTCAGCAGCAACCTCCGAGGAAAAACTAATAAAGTCTTCATTCTTCGCCACAAAATCAGTTTCACAA
>DEYT01000133.1:9837-10160 GCA_002364975.1 Opitutia bacterium UBA3151
AAAATCAGTTTCACAATTAACTTCTACTAGTACACCTCTTTTACAGTCATCGGAGATACTATGTGATATAATTCCTTCACCGGCATCTCTTCCGGCTTTTTTTGCAGCAGATGCAACACCTTTTTTGCGGAGAATAGAAATGGCTTCCTCCATGTCTCCACCACTATCAACAAGTGCTCGTTTACAATCAATCAGACCAGCGCCGATCTTTTCGCGCAGGTTTAAAACATCTTCTTTGGAAATTGTGGACATTTTTTAAGTGGTATTAGGTTTAAAATTAAGAATCTTTGGAATTTTTGTCTTCAGGGGCTGGCTCTTCAGGG
>DEYT01000100.1:0-458 GCA_002364975.1 Opitutia bacterium UBA3151
GTCTGTCATCCGCTCGGGTAAATACAAACTGCGCAAGGATTTGGATTCTCTGGAAATTGAACTTTATGACATTCGAAAGGATATCGGTGAGGAAACTGACTTAGCTGCAGCAATGCCCGATTTGGTTCGTAAGCTCGACCAAAAACGAACAAAATACCTGAAAGAGGTAAATGCCGAGACGGTTACCCTGACCCGACGCAATTACGTTGAGCTTCTTGAGGGAGGATGGATTGAAAATGGAAGGAAACGGTTGGCAAAGCTCAAGGCTGAAATGATCAGTGATCCCTCGAATAAGCAAAAAGCCTTTCAGGTGAGTGTTTCCCAGAACCATGTCGATTTTCAAGACAAACAACTCGAACGATCCAAACGCCTAATCGAATTGCATGAGGATCGTGGAACTGCAGATAAAAACTAATAACCATGAATATTCATTTTCTAATTACCATACTTTTTCCTTT
>DEYT01000100.1:597-920 GCA_002364975.1 Opitutia bacterium UBA3151
TGATCCCTCGAATAAGCAAAAAGCTTTTCAGGTGGGTGTTTCCCAGAACCATGTTGATTTTCAGGATAAACAACTCGAACGTTCCAAACAGCTAATCCAGATGCATGAGGATCGTGGAACTGCTGATAAAAACTAATAACCATGAATATTCATTGTCTAATTACCATACTTTTTCCTTTTATCGCGTCCCTTTACTTATCAGCAAAAGCACCCAATTTTATTCTCATCTATGCGGATGATCTAGGCTACGCGGACACATCGGTACAGATGATGGATGCCGAGCCCTCGACTCGAAATGATTTCATTCAAACACCCGGAATCGA
>DEYT01000100.1:1097-3704 GCA_002364975.1 Opitutia bacterium UBA3151
TACCATACTTTTTCCTTTTATCGCCTCACTTTGCTTATCGGAAAAGTCACCCAATTTTATTCTCATCTACGCCGATGATCTTGGCTATGCGGATACTTCCGTGCAGATGATGGATGCAGAGCCCTCGACCAAAAATGCTTTCATTCAAACACCCGGAATCGAACGGCTCGCTCAAATCGGATCCCGCTTTACTGCAGCATACTCTCCTTCACCTACTTGTACCGCATCCCGGATCAGTATCCAGCATGGTCAGTCGACCGCCAAGATTCAGTACCGGAATGTTTTTGATGTTTTGTCCCAAGTTCAGCGTCCGGATGGGTATGAAGCTGAAATTACCATAGCTGAAATGCTCAAGAAGTCGGGAAAGAATTATATTACCGCTCATTTTGGCAAGGGGTGTAGTGCTATGGGACGATTTGACGAAGCTGGTTACGATATTACCGATGAAAACCCGGGTGAACCGGGAGGGAATGGGAACGCACACGGTTCATATTGGGACCCGATTAAAGACAAAACCCCTTTTCCTCCGGACAATCCGAAGCGGATGTATTCGCTAAAGAGAGATTCCGCTGCTTTTGTAAAGGAGTACGGCGGGAAGCAGCCCTTTTTTATGATGGTTTCGCATTACGCACCTCATATTCCTTTTGTCTGTACTCGGGAGGCTTTTGAACGAGCTAAAAAGCGGTGGATCGCAGCAGGATATGATACTAAAAGCCTGGAAGAACTAAAGGATGATCCGGTTAACAACCCGAAAGGAGAAGCAAATAAAAAGATTACCTATGCAGCCATGGTGGAGGAAATGGATCTCACATTGGTCGATGTGCTTGATGCGCTTGAGCAAACAGGTGAACTGGACAATACCTACATTATCTTTACCTCTGATAATGGAGGCGGGCATTCCGAAAAGCGGAAAGTGGATGGAGAAATCCGCAGGTTTAATGGTCCTTTGCAAGAAGGCAAACGTTCGATTTATGAGGGTGGAATCCGTGTGCCCACCGTAATATCTGGGCCAGGGATTAAAGCGGGTTCGCAATGCGATGTGCCCATTGTACAGTGGGATTTCCTACCCACCTTTCATGATTTGAGTGGAAGTGAGGCACCGATGCCTCCGAATGTGGATGGAGGAAGTTTGCGTCAGGTTTTCAAGAAAGGGAACAAGGGAAAGGTCAAGCGGGTTGCACCGGGAATTATCCATCATTACACCTGCCACTACCATCCGCCAATCAGTTCAATTATTATGGGCGATTACAAATTAATGCGTCATTTAAACTCCAATGAATTTAAATTGTTTAATTTGAAAACGGACTATCGGGAAGAAAAGAATTTGGCATCCACCATGCCTGAGAAGGTGGAGGAAATGGATCAGACTTGCCGCAAGTATGTCAAAAAAGTGGATGGCGGAACGGCTGAACAGGTTAGGCAAGCACACCATAAACTCATGGATCATTTCAACCAGCAGTCTATAGACGGATATAAGAAAAAGCTCGCCGTCTTGAAGCAACAGAATCTTTCTGATTTTGAAGATCGGAAGGCTGCTATGCTCAAGGTGTTGAACCAAAATCTCTTCAAAAATGTTGTGAACAAGGAAAAAACAAATGTACACCGAACTCTTTATTCCTGGAGAGAGGGCCCAGAAGTGAAGGAGGCAGAAAAAAATGCCCATACTAAATTCGTTGAATTTAGCGATTAATCTCAATTTCAAATAAAAGTATAACTTATGAAAATTTTTTGGTCTCCATTCTCTCTCTTAATCCTTTCTGCTTTCGCATCTTTTGCTAAGGATTCTCCCAATTTCATCATTATTTACATGGATGACCTGGGTTGGCATCAAACTTCCGTCCGAATGATGGATTCAGAACCGATGTCCAAGCATTCTTTTTATAAGACTCCCAATGTGGAGCGCCTGGCCGAAATGGGTAGGTGTTTCTCCAATGGTTATGCACCCACTGCGACTTGTACGGGATCACGCGTGAGCATATTATTTGGTCAAACATCAGCCCGTACCCAATATCGATATGTGTTTGATGTCTTTCATCAAAAGCAACGCCCCGAGGGTTATGCCGGACAATATTCTCTAGCTGATTCGGTAAAGACTGCTGGCAAGAACTATATCACGGCCCACTTCGGCAAGGGGATGACCGAGAAGCTCAAGCTTGTAAATTATGATGTTACGGATGAATACGAAGAGCATGCACCTAACGGTAATTTACATGGTGAAAAAATTGATATTCCTTCTCGCAAGGATCTTCCGCCGGATAATCCCAAGCGAATCTACTCACTGATTGATGAATCAATGAAATTTCTCAAGAAAAATGCAGGGAAGCGTCCGTTTATGATGATGGTTTCCCATTATTCCGTTCATGTCCCGCATGCAGCATCCAAAAAATACATGGATAAGTGGCAGGCAAAATATGATGCCCTTGAAAAACCGAAAGACAAGGAGGAGTTGAGGCTTTTTGAAAGGGAATGCAATCCGCTGTACGGGGCCATGTTGGAAGAAACCGATCAGCACATAGGAATCCTTCTTGATTATCTTAAAAAAGTGGGAGAGCTGGATAACACTTATTTCATTTTCACTTCAGACAATGGGAGTGAATGCATTCCGCG
>DEYT01000100.1:4097-7643 GCA_002364975.1 Opitutia bacterium UBA3151
ATTCGCGTGCCTTTTGTGGTGGCAGGCCCGGGCATTCAAGGCGGCACTTATTGTGATGTCCCGGTCGTTCAGTGGGATTTACTTGCCACCCTGCACGACTTGAGTGGAAATGAGACTCCCTTGCCTGATGATATCGACGGGGGTAGTTTGAGGGATGTTTTTTTCAAGGGTAATCAGGGTAAGGTTAAACGGCAGGCACCGGGAATTGTTCATCACTTCCCAAGCCATTACCAAGTGCCCATTAGTGCGATTCGAATAGGAGACTACAAGTTCATGCGTAATATGAACACGGATGAAAAAAAACTTTTCAATGTTGCGATCGATTACCGCGAGAAGAATGACCTTGCTCAGAAAATGCCCGAAAAAGTAGCCTCTATGGATAAGATTCTACGAGCCTATATCGAGGAGGTTGATGGGGGGGATGTGAAGGACAGCTATCAGGCACTTTATGAAACCATGGATGATTTCGAAGGTCGGGCGGTAAAGGACCATGAGCGTAAAATGAAAGAGCTCGAAGCTAAGATGCCAAGCGACTTCGAATATCAGAAATCCCTGATTGATCAGGAGCTTGAATTTAAAAAGCGTGGTTTTTTCGCGAATCGAGCGATTACTAAAAGACAGGAAACCTGGCCTGGTTGGTACGATACCGCTCGTAAAACCGCGGAAGCAGAAATCGGTATGACCAAAGGTGGGAAACTGATCAAAAAAAAGTAAATTACCGACTGAACTCAAAAGATTTTAATTCTCTACATGAACTACAAATGAAAATAACCACCCTTTCCACTTTAACTTTAATCCTATCCTGCTTCTGTCTGTATGGAAAGAAAGCACCCAACTTCATCCTCATCTATGCCGATGATCTGGGCTACACCCAGACTAGTGTTTCTATGATGAAGGATCGTCCCGAGCTTGGTCATTCCCTACACCAGACTCCAAACCTGGAAAAGTTGGCAAAGCGGGGTATGCGATTTTCGAACGCCTACTGTCCATCTCCAGTTTGCACCTCTTCCCGGGCAAGTATCCAGTTTGGAATGACCACCGCCCGGGTAGGTTGTGTTTCCATTCACGATGTGGTGATGAACAAGAGGCAGGTAGATTTTGAAAAGAAACTTTCCTTGGCGGAAATGCTTAAGGAATCGGGAAAGGGGTATGTAAGTGGTTTTTTTGGCAAGGGCTGCACTCCCCTCGGTTGGTTCAAGGATCATGGATATGACGAGACTGATTTCATTCACAAACACCCCAATGGCAACGGACATGGAGATTGGTGGGAACCGGCAGACAAAACCCTCATTCCACTGGATGATCCAAAGCGTGTTTTCAGCTTGGCTAAAACTTCCAATGCATTCCTCGAAAAAAGAGCCAAGGATAACAAACCTTTCTTTTTGACTATATCTCATTATGCCTTGCATGTTCGAAATATGTCCTTGAAAAGCACCCGCCGAAAATATTTGGATATGGTTGCTGAACGGGAAGGTATCGAAGACAAGATTCCTGACATTTCAAAGTTTGACGATAATGCCGAAGAAATGCCCCTAAAGATGAGGTCTCATTGGGAGCGGGCCAACTATGCGGCGATGATGGAAAATATGGATACCTCGATTGGTATGGTGCTTGACCGGTTGAATGAACTGGGTATGCAAAAAAATACCTTTGTGATTTTTTCTTCCGATAATGGAGGAGGAGCCAGTAATAAACCACTCCAAGGAGGGAAAGCGAGAATGTGGGAGGGTGGCATTAGGGTGCCAATGATCGTGGCCGGACCTGGTATTCCTGGCAATTCCCAGTGTGATATTCCAGTTGCTCAATGGGACTACCTCCCGACCATGCATAAACTTTCGGGAAGTGAGGCCCCACTGCCCAAGGACCTCGATGGGGTGAATTTGCGTTCAGTCTTGAAGAAGGGAAATGATGGAAAACTTCCTAAACGGGATACGGGTCTGGTTTTTCACTTCCCTGCTTACTATACCATTCCTATTACATCCTATCGGGATGGAGATTACAAACTGATGCGTCATTTAAATACCGGTGAAATCAAGCTTTTTGATGTGGCTAAGGACATGGGTGAGACCAAAGATTTATCCAATTCGATGCCTGAGAAAAGAGATGCCATGGTTCGGAAACTCGATGCTTACTTGAAGAAAGTTGGAGCTTGGACTATGGAGGAAGTCTATGAGACCCGCCTTGATGAATTAAATAAATGGATCGAACAGAGACAGCATCAGGTGTTGGACTGTCAGAAAAAAGTCAAGAATTCACCTGATGACCAAGAGATTAAAGCCCAATTGAAACTGGCTCAGGATTCCCTAAGCAAATTTCAAAAGACCCGTTCTCAAGTCCTAGCCAACCAATCCTCGTCAAACTGGCTCTAAGCACCCCATTTTTGATTCGTATTTAGCAATCCGGCAGCTAAATTGTTGGCTGTGGAAATTGAGCAGGTAGATCGTTTTATTTTAGATCGAACCAACGCGGATCGGATTACGAACCGAATTGAAGTGCAGAGTCTTTGGAGTGGATATGGTAGTATTCAAAAGATTGCTTTAGAGGGTACAGATTTCCCAAGTATTATTGTCAAACATGTACAGCCTGGTCGTGGATCGCATCCACGGGGATGGAATACAGATCTTTCTCATCAGCGAAAACTTAAATCCTACCAAGTAGAAACGAACTGGTATGATTCGCAAAAAAATAAGGCCGGGAATAATCTTGCCCGCATGCCAGCTTGCTTGGGAACCAGAAAGGAAGAGGACGAAGTGTTGCTGGTTTTAGAGGATTTGGATGCATCTGGTTTTGCGGGACGAAAAGGTTCAGTAAATCAGACCGAGTGGAGGGCTTGTGTCCGCTGGCTGGCCGCTTTTCATGCCGAGCACCTTGGGTCTGCACCGGATGGACTGTGGGAGAGTGGAACCTATTGGCACCTCGAGACAAGACCGGACGAATTGGAGCGGTTGGATGATCAGATACTCAAGGATTTCGCGTCTCCGATCGATCGGGTTCTGAAAAATTCCCCATTTCTAACCCTGGTGCATGGAGATGCAAAGCTTGCAAATTTTTGTTTCAAACCGGATGGATCCGAGGTGGCGGCGGTTGACTTTCAGTATGTGGGTGGTGGGTGTGGTATGAAAGACTTGGCCTACTTTGTGGGGAGTTGTTTTCGGGATGAGGATGCGGAGACTATGGAAGTGGAAGTACTGGACTATTACTTCATGCAACTGGGTTTTTTTCTTGATAAGATTGAAAGCCGCCCAACAAAGGACGAAGTTGAAGAAGTCTGGCGTCCATTGTACCGGGTGGCGTGGGCTGACTTTCATCGGTTCATGAAAGGTTGGAGTCCCGGGCACTGGAAGCTTAGTGATTACAGCGAGCGGGTCACTCGGGAAGTCATTGCATCGTTGCGGGAGATGATACCTTGATCGACTTGAGAGAATTGACTGGTAAAGCGGTTCAGGCAGCCCAGGAAGCGGGTGCATTGATTCGTTCGTATCAGAATGATGAGGTCAAAGTTTTACATAAAGATGGGGGTGACACTTATGCTTCTCAAGTGGTGAC
>DEYT01000100.1:8025-8200 GCA_002364975.1 Opitutia bacterium UBA3151
ATTTGATTTGGCATTACTTACCGAGGAAAGTGAGGATGATCGGTCCCGATTTGAGAAAGATTATTTCTGGTGCATCGATCCGCTGGATGGGACCTTACCGTTTTCCCGAAAGGAACCTGGTTATTCGGTTTCCATTGCCTTGATATCACATGAGGGGTTACCCCAAATTGGAGTG
>DEYT01000010.1 GCA_002364975.1 Opitutia bacterium UBA3151
TCAACTTGGCACAAAAATGTTACGAATGCCAAAAAAAGTTCAATTTATTTTTCTTAATTTCTTCAACCAATGCAAAAGAGCTGCGGGAATCTGAATTTGGAACCGGATATTGCACCTCTGGTAAACCTGAATGAACTAAGGGAATGGATTCTTTATGAAGATGAAGATGTTCTGGTTCTGGATAAACCGGGCTGGTTGGTCTGCCACCCGTCAAAGAATGGGCCTTTTTCCAGTTTGGTGGGAGCGGCCAAGGAGTACCTCGGGGTTGACTCCATTCATCTGGCTAGCCGATTGGACCGGGAAACCAGTGGGGTGGTGCTTTTGGCAAAGCATAAGAAGGCAGCAAGTCATTGGCAAAAGGCAATTGAAGAGAAGAGGGTAAAGCGTAGATACCTAGCGATCTTAAGGGGTGAAATGCAAGAGAAAGTAGAAGTTTCCAATTTTCTTGGGAATGATCCGGATAGTGAAGTTTTTGTAAAACAAAGGGTGCTGCTGAAAAATAGTAAAAAAGCAAAGAAGGCAGAGACGATATTTGAGCCGATTGCATTATCAAACCAGTATAGTTTTTGCCGGATCCGAACCTTTTCCGGTAGAAAGCATCAAATTCGGGCTCATGCCCAGTGGGCGGGGTATGAATTGGTGGGTGAAAAACTGTATGGTCCGGATGAAAAAATCTATTTGGAATTTTGTGAGAAGGGATGGCAGGAGGAATGGATCCAAACGCTGGGGATGAGGAGGCAAGCCCTGCATGGGGAATGGCTCGGCTTTGATCATGCAGGAGGAGAATCTTTTTCCGCCCCTTTGGCTCAGGATATGATGGAATTTCTAGAGTCCAATATGGGTTTGGAAAGAAAACGGGTCCTCGGCTTAATCGCGCACATAGAAGCAGGCATTGTGGATCAATAAATTGGACAATTTGGTTGTGTGAAGTGTAAGGAGTGATTATTCGATACGATTTACCATGAGTTCTTCCTCCAGTGCATTATCCCCTTTAGAAGCCTTGAAGGCTGGTTTTCGCCGAGCTTGTGTACGCAGGTTGGTCGGAGATGAGGAGGGTGCGATTCAAGTGCTAAAAGATGAAATCCCTGCCTTGGTGGTGGGTTGGGCAAAAGTGAGTGATTTAGAGCCTGCTCAAAAGAAGGCCAAGCTCAAGGAGATGTTTGACGACGAATCCGCCCGGGCAGATGAATTAGCCACTGCATTTGATTTATTTGCGGGTCGCTTTGAGACCCGGTTGGCAAGTTTGATGCGTGAGGAACTGGGTGGAGTGGTTGCCCAAGTACAAGATTTATTGAAGCAGGTATCCCTTTCTCCCACTCCTGAAAATTCTAAGAATCCAGTGGCGGTTGAAAAGTCTGAACCTGTCAAGGAGGTGGAAGAGCTGACCGAAGAGGTAATCGAGAAGGTTGTAGAGGAAAAACTTGATCCACCCCGTGGAATGGGATTGAAATTTGATGAAATTGAGAAAATGATTGATCAGGTTTTGTCTTTCGAAAAGGATTCATGAGTCGATTGAAAACCAGTAGTTGCATTCACTTCCATTTTAGTCTCAAATTGATATCTAGAATATTTCCGAATTAACATGACAGAAGAGTCCCCAGAAAATGTAGATGACGCGGAGGAAACCAGTCCGAAAAAGCGCAAAATGTATATCGGCTTGGACTTGGGTACCTTGAATACTTTTATTCTTACCAAGCTAAGCAAGGCCAATGCGAACGAAAGTGAGGGCATTTTAGTCCCTACTTTGGTCGGCTACCCAGAGGAGGGAATTTTGGCGGGAATCTTACCCGGTAATGCCAAGATGTTACACGGGGAGGAAGCCTTGGCCAATGAATTACATCTGCGCTTGGTATACCCCCTAAATGATGGCGTCATCCAGGATGTGGATGCGACCCGATCCTTTTTGTCCTATATTCGTGAAAAGATTGATCCGGAGAGAAAGAATTTGGTTCATTGCGTGATTGGATTACCTGCGGGTGCAGATGCGGACGCCAAGTCCAATTTAGAGAAAGCTTCAAAGGGTGCTTTTGAAGGAATTTTATTCATCCCCGAGCCCTTTTTGGCCGCTTTGGGAATGAGGGATGAGAGCAAGCTGGAAGATCCGGATTATAAAGATCCGGTTGGAAACTCTCTATTCGTTGATATTGGAGCGGGAACCACTGATTTCTGTATTGTGCAGGGATATTTCCCGAAAGCAGAGGATTTATTGAGTATTCCCTATGCGGGTAATGAGGTGGATGTATCCCTGGACAAGTCGATGCGGGAGGCCTATCCCGAAGTGGATGTTCCCCTGTCCATGGTCCGTAAATTTAAGGAAACCTATTCCTATGTTGGAGAGATTGAATCTGGTGCCCGGGTCAAGGTGCCTGTGGAGGGGAAACCGCGAAAAATTGAAATTGGAAAACAGGTAGGGGAAGCCTGTAATCAATTACTGGACGAAGTCTTTTCCTCGATTAAAGAAATCATCGCGGTCGCTTCTCCCCAGTCCGTATTTGCCATGTTGCAAAATATTATCCTGACCGGTGGGGGGAGTCGAATTCGTAATTTTGATCAAGAATTGCAGAGGATGCTTGCCGATGACGGGTATGAAGATCCTGAAGTACGGGTTTCTTCCCGCGAAATCAAACCGTTCGTAGCCATTGGAGCTTTAAAGGTGGCAAAAGCAGCTCGTGAAGATCAGTGGGTCAAACCGTAAAGCTGAATCACACTTTTTAAATTACCCCGTTGAGGGTTTGCCCAAGTCTTTCGAGGCTTGATTTTAGCTGGGACTTAATGTTTTCTGACTCTGGATTATCTCCAAATAAAATCGTCCAGCCTTCCAGTTTCATATTATCATCGTCAGAATTGACCGGGTAATTTTCCATCCCACAAGTCCCGAGTTGCCGAACAATGTGATCGGCGATTTGAATGGCGGATGCAAGTTTGGGGCTGGCCTTCGCTTCGGATGGTTGGTTATGCCAGTGAATGGAATCCACCACTTCTTCGGAGATGTGATGATTCCAGAGGTAATAAGCTCCGATCTTGGCATGATCCCACCCGATTCTTTCCTTCTCGGTTTCAAGGAGTTCGAGGTATGACTTGTATTCTTTTTTATAGACTTCTGAAAAGTGGTCGGGGAAAGTGATAGCAAGGATAAGAATGCCAAGGTTATGAAGTAATCCGGCAACATAATCTGCCTCATGCTCAAATTCTTCCTCCGCAAAAGATAGAATTTCACGGGTTAAAATAGCCGTTCCAATACTGTGTTTCCAGAAGTCTACCCAAGGGAAAGAAGAGCTTTTCTTACCCAGTTTAAAGATCTCTTCAATCACAGGGGTGGCAGCGGTTAAGTCTCGAATTCGATTAAGACCCAGAAAGATCGAGGCCTCTTCCACTCCGGAAATTCGTGCACTATCTTTGCTTCCAAAAAAGATCGAGTTTACCAAGTCAAGAACTCGGGTTGTAAGGGATGGATCCAACCGGATAACCTCAGCAATTTGGCTGACAAAACTATCCTCGGAGTCCAGTAGATCCTTCAAGGTGTCGTTGATACTCTTGAGCGAAGCTAGTTTAGGGCACTGATTGATCCTCTCGATGAGTAGGAAATCAGAGGGTTTTTTCATCTAGCCAATGGTACTATCGAAAAGGGATTTCAATTTTAACGATCTGGAAAAAAGGAAATTATTCTTTTAACAGAACCGTGCCCGGACGATGTACGGACTGGCAAACTCCTTCACGAACACACTGGTTGAAATACTGATGAATCAAAGTATTGGTAGGAGAATCACGAAAGATTGTAATAGCATCTCCGGAGGATGAAAGAATTTGGCTGCTTCCATCTGCTCTTTTCTGAAAATAGATTTCATTTCCAGCGTTGTTGGAAAGAAAGGATTGGATGGCTGGATCCTGCATGAGTTTCTGGCGAAGAGAATTGGTGGATTGGTTAATGTGAGTGGTGGAAGCCACATTGTCAAGTTCCGCAGAAAAAGTCTTGTTCCCCACTTTGTACTGGGAAGGGGGTGGTATCGATAATTGATCAATTAATGATTTTCCGACATTTACGAGGCTATTTGCTAGAATTGGATTCATGCAACAAGTTTAGCAGGTTGTTTGCCAATTTTTAGCTTACGAATTTCAACCACTGTCGCTTCACCAAGGATTCAGCAATTTGAATAGCATTCAATGCTGCCCCTTTCCAGAGTTGATCCCCAACAACCCAGAAAGCCAAGCCATTTGGTAGGGCATGATCAATCCGCAAGCGTCCGACCCCGCAATCTTCCTTTTCTGCATAACCAAGGGGCATAGGGTATCTTCCTGAATTAGGGATGTCCCAGAGTTCGGCTCCCGCAAAGCTTTCAATAGCTTTGCGGGCATCCGGAACATTGACGGAAGTCTGGAACTCTGCATTTACAGAAATCGAGTGTGCTCTTTTAACCGGAACCCGGACGCAAGTACAGGAAACCGGCAGTTTTGGAAGGCCAAGGATTTTTCTGCTTTCATTTCTCATCTTTAATTCCTCTTTGGTGTAGCCGTCATCCCGGAAGTCATCAATGTGGGGGATTAAATTATATGCGATTGGATAAGGGAAAGGTGAGTCATGATTGTTTGGTTCACTGGTTGGGTTTTCGTCCAATTCGTTAAGCAATGTCGTAAGCCCTGCAGCACCAGCACCAGAAACGGCTTGGTAGGTGGATGTGATTAACCTTTTTAGGCCAAACCTTTTATGGAGAGGATAGAGACCCATTAAGGTAACTGCGGTGGAGCAATTTGGATTAGCTATTATGCCCTTGTGGTCTTCTAGGTCCGAAAGATTGATTTCTGGAATGACCAGCGGAACTTGGGGATCCATTCGGAAGGCGGAACTGTTATCAATCACAACACAACCCTGCTTACGGGCATCTTCAGCATATTTAATTGAGATGTCAGAACCGGAACTAAAAATGGCCATATCTAGCCCCTTAAATGAATCGGGAGTGGTTTCGATGATCTTTTCACGGTTTCCACACGCATCCATTTCGAGGCCTGCTGACCTCGAGGAAGCCAGCAACCTAGCCTCCGCCACTGGGAATTCTCTTTTTTCGAGTAGATGAATAATTTCTTGTCCAACGGCACCAGTTGCGCCTACGATTCCGATACGATATTTTTTCAATGAATGTAAAAGGTTTATTAGAAGTTTATGAAAAAGCAGTGAATGCTTTGAAGATGGAACAAACGAATCCCGTCTTGATTGCGTCGATCAAGTTACAAATCATCGCATTGTTCATTAATGGGAAAAGCGACAAGGTATACCAAATGTCAAGTTCGAAGAATCCACCCTCTTGTGTTGAGAACTCTTTGGGTACGCCTTGGGGCTTGCATCAAGTAAACCAGAAAATCGGGGCAAAGCAACCAGTGGGTATGGTTTTTGAAGGGAGAGAGCCCATTGGTTTGAAGTATTCAGAATGTTCGCCCGAAAAGCAGCAAAAGCATTTAATCACTAGCCGAATATTGAGGCTGGAGGGTCTTGAAGAGGGAATTAATCGAGGTGGGTCCGTTGATTCCTTTGCCCGCTATGTTTATCTTCATGGTACAAATCATGAAGAAAACTTGGGTAGACCAGCTAGTTCCGGTTGTTTACAAGTTGCAAATCTTGATGCGGTCGAACTTTTTGATCTCGTCCCGCTAAAAACTCATTTATTTATTCACCCCGATAGTTGAAGGATGATTTCTTTTGCATAAGATATGCCGAAATTAAAGAACGATTAATTAAAAACGGGTTGGCTATCATCCAGTTGAAAGGAAATAGTCTTCAATAATTTTTTCATATCATCATCTTCATTGGTCTCGATGCACAAAGTATCCGAATCGAGGGATTTTATGGTATTTTTAATAACTTCCTGTTCAATACTTGGAGAATCAGAATCAAAAACGATGCAGTTATAATTAATTTGGCGAATTTTAATAAGTGCATCATCATGGGAACTGGTTCGGCTAACCATATATCCTTTTTCTTCCAAGAGATCAGAAATGCGGTGCCGTAAATCGTCATCCTTTAAATGAATGAGAATGGAAATATTCCGCTTTAAGCGGATCAAATTAAGAATTTTTTCGACTTTAATTGGTTTTTTGAGGAAGGCATAAGCCCCTAAAGAATTGGCCAGATCCTGTAATTCTTGTGTGCTATAGGCACTGAAAAAAATAAACTTAGGACATTTTACATTTTGTTCCTTGAGCTGTTTGAGCACTTCGACCCCATTCATCTCAGGCATTTGGATATCAATCAGAACGAAGTCGAAGTCTTTAGAAAGGCACAAATCGAGTGCCTCTTTCCCATCGGCTGCGATTTGGGTATCAAAACCCTCTTCGTTTAAGATATCGTTCATCGTTTCCCTGATTGCAGGATGATCATCCACAACCAGTACTCGGTTTGGTCTTGTTGCTTCCATCACAGGCTTTTAATTAGAATCGGTCACTATGCTAAAATAAGGCTAGGTGCGGGGAGGAGGATTAAAAATGTGGTACCAATCTGGGAGCTTGTTTCAATGGTAATGCTACCATTATGGCGTTCAGTAAGTTCGCGGCATATGGAAAGTCCAAGTCCAATTCCGTCTTTTTTATTTGTATAAAGTGGGTCGAAAACTTTATTCCAAGATTCTTCTGGAATTCCTTCGCCATTGTCAGTAACCCGAATTTCAATATTTGATTCCTTTTGTGTGGCAGACAGGCTAATCCATCCACCTTGAGGCATGGCCTGGATGGAGTTAGAGAACAAATTAGTTAAAATCTGTCTAAACAAAAGTGGGTCGAGTCGGACTTCTTTGGTTGTATTCTCAAGATTAACTTTGAGCTGTATATTACCGGGTGGAGAACAAATGTAGAAAGCGCCGTGGACAATTTTCCGCAAGTCAGTGATTTTAAGCTTAATCTTCCCACCTTTAGTCAACTCAAGTAATCTTTGTATGACTTCATCGCTTTGGCTCAATTGACTATCAATAACTTCTAGGTGATTAAGTGCTTTTTGGTCCGTAATGAAATGTTTTCTTAAAAAATAAACCGAATTACGGATGGCAGTCATAGGATTCCTAAGCTCATGTGCAATATTGGAAGAGACTTGTCCTACATTGGCTAAATTCTCTTGTCGGTTAAATTTCTCTCTCATTTTTGAAAGCTCATTATGAGCTTTTTCTCGTTGTTCCATTTCCTGAATCAGTTTCTTATTGGAACTCGATAATTCCTTGGTTCTGAGTTTCACCTTATTTTCCATGTCGTTGTTCACTTCACGCAACTTCTGATCGGAGGAATTGAGAGAATCCATCATTTGGTTGAATATTTTAATAAGTCTGCCAAATTCATCATTTGACAATTGCCGAGCTCGAATGCTGTAATCTTTGAAAGTAGAGATGTTTTCTGCTACTTGTATCAATTCTTGAATAGGTCGAGTAAGCGAAATTTGATAGCAGAGCGTCACAATCACAACAACAATGATCACGAGCCAAGAAAGAAGTCCAAAACCAATAAATTTATCCTTCCTTGTATTCAAATCACTCAAAGATCTTGAGAGTGAAAAATATCCAAGGATGTTGCCTTGGTTACCAATCATTTTGGTAATCGTAACTGTTTTGGTACTCCACTTTTCCCCCACGATTCGGTCCAATTTCGGACTGTAATTTTCCGAAGAGGCAAACAGGGCATATGATTCAGAATTCCCTTCTGGCTCTAGGTTTCTTTTCCATAAAGCTACTCCGCTAATGAGAGGATTATAAGATATAGTCTTGATGATTTCCTGAGCAGTGATGGAGTCATCAAATAAAATAGAAGGGGTCAGGGTATCTTCAAAGGCATTTACTTGCTCGACTAAGTTTTCTCGAATGAGCCTTTTGGCAAAATCCAATTCACCTTTAAGGACTAGATAAACCCCAATACTTGGGAAAAACAAAGAGATTATCAGGGTAGATAAAAGAAACTTAGTTCGAAAAGACCATGGTTTACCAAGTTTCGCTATGGTTGATGCTATAACGGCAAGTCCTCCCTGTTGGAATTAGGGATTCGTATCCTTGCCCTTAATTTCTTCTATCGCTTGGTAAAGGAAATCTTCTGGGGAATCACTCAATATCTTTTGAATCTTTCGGCTTAAAATCCCTTTGGTTTCAGACGATTCAATATTCTTTTTGAGATGAATTTGCTGGGTAGGAAAGGATCTGTGAATTTGATCGACGCTGTGTTGAGTAGATGCAGCAAGGAATTCATCCGTCACACGATTTATCCTAGTTTTAAGTTCGAGTGCTTGGCAAATTCCCTTAAATTGTTTGATTATGTCCCGGTTTAATCTTTCTGATGGAGAAAAAACTTTAAATTCTGATTTGATTCTATTTTGGAGCAAATCATGAAGGGAATCTGAAGAACATTCATAAAAACCTTCGAGATGGATAAATATATTGTGACCCCTAAATTGCCCACTCCTTAAGAGTTGGTGGACAGAATAAGCTCGGTAAAACAAATATTGATCAAGAGGTTCAGAATGATTCCAAAGTTTCCATTGTTCATCGCAAGCAGTAATAATCACAGCAGAATTGCACAATGTTTTGGAATTAACCACGGATCGGGCAAGAGCTTTGATTTCATCTTCTGTTATTTCTAGCTTAGGATGCTCTAAGCTATCATCGATTTTATAGTTAATCATACTAAGATAGGGTTATGATAAAATCCTAATTATGACAGTTTTTTAAGTCAATATTTTAAGGGCGAAGGCTCATTCTTCATTAAGACAACCACAAGTTCAGGGATTTTAAAGCATGGAAGGTAATTTTGTTTCCATTATTTCAGTCAAGTCCCCTGCAACATTTACCTCCTTTAATTCGGTTAACTCTTGTCTCGTGTGTGTCCCGGTTGGGATCAGGATAGATTGCATTCCAGCTTGCTTGGCAGTTTCGTAATCATATGGGGAATCTCCTACATACAGCGTCTCCTCTGATGAGGTGCCAAGTTTTTTGAGTGCAAATAAACTGAGCTTCGGATCTGGTTTTTTCCACTCGGTATCGTTCGCTCCAATGGTAAAAGACAGGAGTTGTGAGAAATTCAGGTGATCACATGCTGCCCTGGCGTGGGGTCCATGTTTATTGGTAAGAACCGCAGTAGGAAGATGATTTTTTTTACAATACTTTAGAATCTCAATTGAGCCAGGAAGGGGGTGAAGTCCAGACAGCATTTCCTCTTCGAAAATTGGCCGAAGTCTTCTGACTGCTTCCATTGCATTTTCGGCTCCAACAAGCTTTGCCATGGTTGTGTCTGAAGCCCCGCCCACTGCTCGTTTGACTCGCTCAAAAGAAGGCTCAGCAAAATTCATGGATACAAGTACGCGACTGAAGGCTCTATGGATCGCTTCGAATTGATCGATCAAGGTGCCATCAAGGTCGAACATGATTGCTCTAATTGGCATTGTGGTTCCTTAGGAATTAGTAAATAATTTAAAATTAATGAGCGATGATGCAAAGGGAAAAAAAACATTCAGGCAAGATCAACCTGTTCATCCTTCTTTGCATTTCGAAATAAGTTCTTCTCAGGCAGTTTGTCATTTTACGGGAGACTGGAATATCTCAACAGGTGGAGATTTGGAATCGGTTAACCAAACTTGGCATTCGTTCTTTGATCAAGAGCTTGCCGTAAACCAAATAAAACTGAAAGTTCACAATCAGGTAAACTGGGATTCTAGGCTGGTTGCCTTTATATCCTCCAAAAAGAAAGTTTTATTGAAGAATGGTATTGAAGTGGATGGAGATTTTCCCGAAAAACTCAATAAACTGATCGACCTTCGATCTGATCATGTTGAAAGCACCAAGGATTCCTCTGTCTCAAGGGTATCCGGATCTTTTTTAGACTGGTGGGAGCCATTTTGCCATCGGTTTTCAAGCCCGTTAAACTTTTTAGGAGCTTGGATCATTTCGCTCTTGATGCTTCCCTTGCTGAAAACTCAAATGCGGATTCGGGATTTAATCACGGAATGCCGCCAATGTGGGGCAGCTGCCCTTCCGATCGTTACCTTGATCAGTTTTCTAACTGGTCTAACCATGGCTTTTGTTGGCAGTGTGCAATTAGAAAAATTTAATGCCAAAATTTACATCGCTGATTTAGTCTGCCTGGCAATGGTTCGGGAAATGGGAGCCCTTATGGTTGGCATTATTATGGCAGGTAGAACCGGCGCTTCTTTTGCAGCAGAAATCGGAAGCATGAAGTTGAATGAAGAGCTCGACTCCCTTCGTACTTTTGGCCTTTCTCCCATGGAATTCTTAGTCCTTCCACGTACCCTAGCTTTGCTTATTATGACCCCTATGCTGACTATTTACGCCGATATCGTTGGCATGCTGGGTGGGTTGACGGTTGGCACTCAGATAATGGATTTCTCCGTTAGTCATTACATTGAGCAAACACAAGCATCCATAAGCGGAATGTGGGAGGTATTCTCTGGACTGCTTAAGAGTCTGGCATTTGGCTTAATTATTGGCTTGGTAGGATGTTTTAAAGGTCTTCATACAGGGAATAGTTCCGTTTCCCTTGGTAGATCTGTGACCTCCACAGTTGTAACTGCGGTCACAATGATCGTAGTCACCGATGCGGTTTTTGAAATTATATTCAGTGCCCTTGAGCTACGGTAAGATGATAAACAAAAAAGAAGCAATCATTTCAGTCGAAAATCTTTGTTTAAGCTATGGTTCATATAAGGTTTTAGAGAAGGTTTCTTTTGAAGTAGAGAAAGGGTCTTGCATGGTGGTTATGGGAGGGAGTGGTTGCGGGAAAAGCACTCTACTTAAATCGATGATTGGTTTATTGGATCCAAAGGAAGGTCGGATTTCATACAAGAGCCAAGATTTATTGAGTGTTAAGAAAAGCCATCGACAAAAGCTTCTTAGTGAATTTGGAGTGCTCTTCCAGGGGGGTGCTCTTTGGAGCTCTATGACAGTTCTGGAAAATATCTGCCTTCCACTTGAGTGTCATACTTCATTATCGACTGCCGAAATTGAAGATATGGGCCGATATAAGATGAGCTTGGTTGGCCTTTCTGGATTCGAAGACTTTTATCCTGCCCAAATAAGTGGTGGAATGCGAAAGAGGGCAGGCATTGCCAGGGCAATGGCTTTGGATCCCGAGGTACTCTTCTTTGATGAACCTTCTTCTGGGCTGGATCCCGTGAATTCCAAGCGGTTGGATGATTTAATTAATGAATTGAAAACAAATCTCGAAGTTACCTTTGTGGTGGTGACCCATGAATTAGCCAGTATCTTTGAAATAGCCGATGATTCCGTATTTTTGGATCCACAAAAAAAGACATTGGTGGCAAAGGGGGACCCGAAGTCTTTGCTTAATCAGACAGAGAATCAGCAACTGCAGGATTTTTTACGAAGGCAAACTTAAAAAACTTTTATTGCGACTATTCATTTATCATCTAATAATTTAAGAATTGAATAAACAAATTAATAGGTTACTGGTCGGAATTTTTTGTTTCGGTGCAATTGCAATACTTCTTGGATTTGCTTTTTTTACTGGAAGTCTATCTTTTTTAAGGGAGAATAATGAGAGATTTGTTCTTGTTTTTAATGAGAATGTTTACGGATTACATGAAGGCAGTAAGGTCACCTTTAACGGAGTTCGCATTGGCCGAGTAGAAAGGTTTTTTCTGGGGGAGGCACTGAAAGAGGGCCCAGTGCCTGTTCAAATAGAAATAAATCGAAAGTTGGTTTCTCGGCATATGGTGGAAATCGGGAATGAAATTTTTGAACCTAATGGAGACTTTAAAAAGTCCATAATTCCAAGACTAGTGGGTCAGTTAAGCCAAGAGAGTTTTGTCACAGGAATACTTTACATAAACCTCAATACAGTCAGCACCGAATTTGCTCAGCAGGATGTAAGAATCCTTCATGGGTTTTGTGAAATACACACCAAGGACTCGATGTTTGCTGAATTGAGTGAAAGCATAAACCTAGAGAAGCTCAGTAAGCAAATTAGTGAACTTATCATAGTTGCGACCCAAAGGTTGAATGATTTGGATATGAAAAAAGTGTCTTCTGAATTTACTACTACCAGTGAAAGCTTTAGAAGTGTATTACTTGCCTTAAAGGAGAGTTATGTACCTCTGGGTGAAAGTTTGACTGGTACTTCCGAGCAAACTCAGAAAACTTTACTCAATTTAAATAAACTTGCCGCAGACTTAGAACTATTATTTAAGCCTGGCTCCGAATTTCGTTTTGAATTAGACGATACTCTAAGAGATGTTTCTGGGATGGCAAAGTCCCTTAAAAATCTGGCTGATTTAATCGAAAGAAGCCCGCAAGCCTTTATCATTGGCAAACCAACCGCTGAAGAATGAAGCTTTCAACCATCCTTTTATTCCTGTTAACCTGCTCCGGACTGTTTCTGATTTCTTGCATTATTCCTGATTCGAATCATCGAATTCCAAACTTTTATCTCCTCAATAGTGCGGGCAAAGACGCGAATAAAACAGAGGCATTACCGGAGATTAGTTTTTATGTTAACGAGGTTCGCCTTGCTCAGTATTTACAGGATAACCGAATGGTGGAGCGCCCAAATGATGAAGTCATTGAGTTTCGTGAAAACGAAAGGTGGGGGGAACCACTCGAAGTGGGGATTTCTAGGGTAGTGGGGCAGAACCTGAGCAGAATAGTTGGTACCTTGAATTATGGGGTTTTTCCGCACCGTAAAAAATTTGACCTAAATCATGAGATCGAGTTAACCGTAGATCGATTTGAAAAAATATCAAACCAATCAATTCAGGTTAAGGCATTTTGGGAAATTAAACACAAGGATGGCCGGTCAAAAAGAAATGTTTTCGAGCGGAATTTTAAAATAAATGGTCTAGGAAATCGAGATGAAGTCAGAGCCTTAGGTGAGGCTTTATTTGCCATTAGCAAAGAAATGGGAGAGGCAATCATACAGTTCGATTAACGAAATGCTCTGGGACATATTTCTCTCTGTTTTAATTATTTTCAGTGGTATATTTTTGGGCACATTGATCAAGAGAAATTCTCAGGAAAAGGACCGAGATAAGTTATCCAACGAATTACAATCCGATTTCGAACAGGAATTTGAAGTGAGTGATTACACAGATTCCGGTGATGAATTGTCTTCTTTGATTGATTGGATTGAAGAAGATAAGGAGGAAGATCAGTAATTATTGCTTTTTAGAAATGATAATCTTGATGTTTCCTTTGAAGTTGGGATTTAAAAAATTATAAATCTCAGTCTTTTTTCTCGATGAATTGAATGATGCAAATTATATTTAACCTTATGAAAAAATTATTGCTCCTGAAGGTGTTTTTTTTCACCTGTTCCTCCTTATTTTCCCAAGGGTTAAAGTCTTCGGATTGGCCAAATTGGCGGGGGCCAAATTATAATGGCTCGTCCATAGAATCAGGCCTTCTTCCGGTATCTTTTGATCAGCAAAATGGGGTTAAATGGAAAACCAAGCTACCGGGCCCTTCTGCAGCAAGTCCAATTATTGTGAATGGAAAGGTTTTTGTATCCTCTATTTTGATATCAGAGGGAGGTGTCACTCCCTCAAAAGGAGCACTTCTTGCTCTTTGTTATGATCGGGAAAGTGGGAAATTATTGTGGCAAAAAGAAGCGGGAAGTGGCTATCGCCCAAGCGGGGATGGTTTTGATTACAAACTTGACTCAAAGTCAAATTATGCGAGCCCATCTCCTGTTTCCGATGGTAGCAGAGTTGCTTTTTTTTATGGGAATGGTGACTTGGTATGCTTCAACTTAAATGGCTTGGAACTCTGGAGACGAAACATTCAGAAGGATTACGGTGATTTTTGTTTTCAGTGGACCTTTTCAGCTTCACCCACATTTTTTGGAGATAAGCTTTACCTGCCAGTGCTACAAAGAAATGAACCGGTACATGGAAGGGGCAAACCAAATGCCTCCTCTTTCATACTCTGCATGAATTCAAAAGATGGTAAAACAGTTTGGAAGCAAGATAGAATATCTATTGCTAAAAAAGAATCTCTCGAGTCTTTCGGCACAATCATTCCACACAACAAACAACTTGTATTAGCAGGAGGTGATGTGCTCACCGGGCACGATCCGGAGAATGGCAATGAGATATGGCGCTGGGGCACTTGGAATCCTGGCCACAAACAAGAATGGTGGAGGCTGGTGCCATCTCCCGTCTTTGGAAAGGGTGTATTTCTTGTTTGTGCTCCTAAAAAAGCACCTGTTTTTGCGATTAAAGAAGGACTTCAAGGTAATCATTCTGGGAATTCTGGTTTAGCTTGGAGCACCTCAAACCAACCAGAATTAACCTCGGATGTGCCAACTCCCTTATTCTATTCAGACAAGTTTTTTGTCTTGAGCGATCTTCGTAAAGTTTTATCTCGTGTAGATCCAATATCCGCTAAAGTAGAGTGGAAACTCGCTTTACCAGGGAAATACAAGTGGCGTTCTTCTCCAACTGCAGGGAACGGCATGATCTTTCTCATGAACCACAATGCTGAAGTACTGGTGGTTTCTTCAGATACTGGTGAGATCTTAAATGTAGCAAAGATGGGAAGCGAATATGAAGACAATGTCCGCTCATCAGTGACGATTTCTTCTGGAAACTTATTCATTCGAACCAATGAAAATTTGTATTGCATTGAATAATAATTCCCTGCATTGTTAACAACTCAATTTCCCATCCACCACACCCGCGCCGGGCGGTTCCCGCCAATCTACCGCCCGGCGCTTTTTTGTCTGGATTTAGTTCTTCACTTTTGGGAAAAAATGACAAGGATGTACTAAGTCCATGAAAAGCCCATTTCTCATTTTCTTTAGCATTCTCTTATCTCAAGTCCATCTTATTGGTATTGCTGAGGACCTGCCATTGTCGGCACGAATTGCCGAAATCAAGTCCCGGTCAAGGGCTCATGAAAATCGAATTGCTGCCTTGCTTTCGAAACCAGCAATCCCACCGCAGAATTACGAAATTCTAGAAAACAAGAGGACAATTCCCCTCGAAGGAAGCATTCCGGTTCCTCCAACCAACTCAGAAATTCCATACATACCACTTCCTGAGTTCTATGACTCTAAAGAAAATCTTTCCTTCGATAACGAGCAAGAATCTTCAACAAAAGCTGGAAGCCCAAAGGAAGCTCTTGTACCAACTTCGACTTCCTCTTCCGATTCTTCCATAATGGATGACAATATTGATGATGCTTACGCAGATCTTTATCAGAGTGAAACCTCACTCCGAAGTACTGGTTATTACTTTGGCCCCTTAGTTGGAGTTATTATTCCTGATGACGGTGCGTTGCGGGATAGTGGTTCGAGTATTCAACCTTATACAGCTGAGAATGGTTATGTGATAGGTTTTCAATTGGGTAAGGATTTTGGTACCGTTCGAGTAGAGGGTGAATATTCTTATATGGCATTTGATGGTTCTGATAATATTTCAGTGGGAGCGAACAATTTCCTTGCTAGAATTGTATTGGAGACTGAATTAAATGATGCATTTGAATTGAGGGCAGGTATGGCTATGGGAGTCGGATTTATTGGGATTGATGGAGGTTCCTCAGGCGAACCAAGTGATGTTGGGTTCGCCTATGATTTCCTACTGGGTGGTGGATACAATTTTAATGAGAACTGGTCGCTTTGTTTTGACTACAAATATTATTTGTCCGCTGCCAATGACAATTATGACCGTGTAAAGGCACATATGCTTTTACTTTCTGCGAATTTTCAGCTTTAGGGAAGAGAAAGTAATTTTTCAAATTCCACAGGCAAATTACTTTCAATTAAAATTTTTCTCTGATTGATTCGGAAGGAAATTGCCGAGGCATGCAAACAAAGTCGCTCCACTTGGGTCGTTTTGATTATTTTTCGGTTCATTGAAAAATCGCCATATGTTTTATCCCCGACAATGGGCATTTTCCTACAAGAAGTTTGTACTCTAAGTTGGTGAGTTCTACCAGTTTTAGGATGCAGTTTAATCAAGGCTAACCGATGTATTTTAGTTGGATTGCGCTCAATGAAACAGATCGATTTTGATAGGACGCCCTTACCGGGAAAAACCCTAAGCTTTCCACCGACTCTTTTCTCCTCAAGAAGATCATTCCATAGACCAGGCTTGAGTCTTTCTGGAACCGAAACAATTGCATGGTAAGTTTTCTCAATTTCTTTCCGCTTAAATTTACTTTTAATTTCTTGAGCTAAATCCTTTCTTGTAGTGGTGATTATAATTCCGGATGTAGGGGAATCCAAACGATGCGTGAGATATAATTTTGCCTTATCAGATATTTCATAAAACTCGCCATCGTAATTATAATCATTGTTCAATAAACAGGTGTTCCTTCCCTTCGCTGAGATACTCCTACCTTGATTTGGATGAGTGAGAATGCCAGGGCCTTTTTCTATTACAGTAATACCATCCTCAGTTTGATTTAGAACTTTGCAACCCCGGGCAAGTTTTAGTTTAAATGTCATAGCTATTTATAGATAAAATGAATGGTTATAACATCTGATTCCCCGAAATCATGAATCATTTCAGCAGACCACTCACCAAATGGTGATCTTGAAGAAATCGATTGCCTGCAAAGATCTGAAGCCAATGAATTCTCCTGCTTGTCAAGCCTGACAAGACTTTCAATTCTTCCTTCTGCAGTCAGAGTGAATTGATAGCTTACTTTATTCGGAAGCTTTTCTCTTCTGATGAATTCAATCGAGCCTCTAACTAATTGCCCCCATTGCTCTTCGATGGCTTGAAGCATTTGCTGGACATAAACTCCATAGGAATGAAGCCTGCATTCAACCGCAATTGTACCAATCCTGGGAGCAAGTGTAGCAGATCTGAGAACGGGGCCGTTAATTACGCTCGGAGAAACTTTTGGGCGATATGCAAATGTTTTGTTTGGGGATTGAATGTTTTTATTTTCAACCAATGAAAATTTATCATCCTCTGGCTCAGATTTACTCAAACTTATGATTTTACTTCGCTTTTTGTTCTTTTCCGAAATTGAAAAAGAACCATTTTCTTTTGACCGATTTGGATCTATTTTAGGCTTTTCTGCTTCGAAGAATTCATTAGCATTGGCTTGCTTTTTTCGGGTCACCTGGCTTGACGCAATTGGATTTGATTCTGCTTTTATTTCGCCTAAGGATTCTTGCAGTTTTTGTGCATTCACAATCTTTGCCGTTTTAAACTTTCCCGGCGAAATAGGAACATGGGAATTGATTTTTGCATCAAAATCTTCTGGGTTTGCGGCTTGCTGGTTTCTAAAAGAAAGGAGTTTTGAATTTTCGGGTTCGTTTTCCATTCCATCTGGATTTGCTTCAATAAAAGAGAATTCTTTAATCAATTTACTATTATTTTTCGGAAGATCCCAAGATATTTTGCTGACCGGCTTCATAGGTGACAGGATTTGGATTCTATCGAATGAAAAGAGTTGGTCGGATCCAAGTATTACAAAAAGAACAATGAAAGCTAAGATTAATCCACTGAGTGTAGATAAAAATCCACCTGAAGTTGGTTTGGGATATTTATTTTTATTCAAATTAAGGTTCTTCATTATTTGAGGGCATACCAAACCCTAAAGAGATTTGTTCCGTTATCTCTTGAGCTGCGATTCGATTTCCGTTCGTTTTGGATTTTGTCACTGATAATTCTGTTTGGTCTAAATCATTTATCCAATCTCCAGAATTAAATTGATCAAGCGTGATCTCACTCCCGAATCCCTCTGCTATTATAAATTCTTTCAAGACTTCACTTTCCCTGAAATCATCCCTGAAGATTCCATGCATTTTTTTATTTGCCGCCCAGCATTCAATCATGGTCCCATAACCGACTTTCCCTACAACTTGATTGGAAGCACGAACCAAGTCAGGGAAATGAAGGGATGAGTTCATCGGTAAAAGAACTACATTCCCATTCGTTTCCATCTTCGGAAAGTGTCCGCAAATCACGAAATTTTGCTCAGAGTTCCTCAAGTTATTGAGGCATTTGTATTGATACTCAATTCCCCCTGTTGAAACTAAAACAAAGTTTTGCCCTTCATCTAAACCAAGTTGTGCCTTTATAACTCGTGGAGGTTTCTTGAATGGCCGATGAATTGGTTCGATCTGAATGCCGTCGGGATGGAGTTCACAAAAGGGCTTTACTTGTATCCTTAGATCAACCGAATCATAAATATTTTTTAGTCTTTTAGAAATCGCATACAATTTTTTATTCTTTTTAATAAGTGGTTCGTATATCCAATCCCAGGTAAAGTTCTCTACAAGGGTACATTTTACCTGTAATAACTTAGCTACCTGAATTCCTATGGGTGAGATATCGCAAATGACATGACAAGTTTCATTTTTAAGAAGAAAATCAAAAAGATTTTTAAGGCCGTTTGTTGGGTCTTCTAAATATTTTTCGAGTAAAGATACCGTCTCATCTAGATCAAAATGAAATGAGTCGGTTTGAACTAATCCAATATCAGTTCGGATTTGATAGTTCTTGAAATCAACGGAAGCTTGAAGGTTATTAGTCCAAAAAAGATCAGGGAGATTGCTTACAATTATGAATTTAAACTTTTTATTTCCCGAATGAATCTCATTGATGATTGCCACGCTTCTAGTCGCGTGACCTAATCCGTGAGAGGAAACGAAATAGGCGATTGTTTGAGGTACTTCTTTCAACGAATTAAATCCGAAATATCATCTCTAAATAACTTTGCATTTGCTCGGATATTTCGTAGCCAGAACTAGTTTTTTCGACCAACTTTCTACATGGTTTCGAACTACCCCTTAAATCATAGCTTAAGATCTTAAAAGTTGATGAAGATAGCTTAGACTGAAGGCTAGGTTCAATTCTAACTGGAATTCCAAAGGGTCCAAATGAGCAATCCCAGGAACTTGCAGAAGCATTAAAATTTGGGCATAGGGAAGGATATCTCTGGGCAAAGTCTGTTGGTTTTTTGCTTTTAACTCTTACTTTCAGAATGACTGGTAGGGAATTAAGATAATCAAGAGGCTGGAGGAATGTTTTTTTTCTGTATTCGGAAAAAAAATGTAATGGATCAATGCCAACTAAATTAAATCCACTATAGTTACCATGCCTGTTGCTTGTCTTGAAGCCCTTCTTATCAAACCAAGCCTGAAACTGATTGGTCAATCTCAACCCGATCTCAAAATGAAGGTGGGATCGAATTAACGGGATTTTAAAAGAAGATGAATTCCCCATCCTTCCTAATGGCATAGCTTCACTCATTTTTACTCCAATTTTTATAGTGGGGAAAATTTCTGCAAGATGAGCATATAATGTATAGATGGATGGGACAACATTTGGGTGTTCCATGACGATATATTTTCCATATGCGCTATGGCCTGCATTATGATTCACATAGGTGATAATTCCCGCGATGGCTGAAAATACTTGGTCCTTGGCTTGTCCACTTTTGTGTCTTTTAACAGGAAATAAATCAACGCCTTCGTGGAACTTATATCCGTTATTGCGGACACAGCCAAAGGCGCCTGAGGAAAATGCTTTGTCAGGTCCCGTTTTTTGAAGAAAGGTAGAATATCCTAAACCTTGAGCAAAAGAAGGATTTGGTGTTGGCCAAGACAAGCGAAATTCACGGGCAGGGGAGGATTTGAGGAAATGAAAGGCTTGCAGGCTAAAAAATAAAAACAACAACCGAGTCATCGATTTTCTTTCTGCAGTTCTGCTTGTAGATAAACGATGGATTGCCCAAGCTGCTCGTAGAGAAACCTGGCTTCCTGCTCATTCATTCTAGTTGATAAAATGAAAGGTAAAACGCCATTAGAAATAGTCCTTTCTATGGGATGGATTCCTAAGACTTGACCATTGGCTACCAGTTGTAACCTCCTTCCTAAGTTACTGGATGTCTCCTTCTGCACATAAAAAGAACTTCTTCGGTCCAGGCTCAGCCAGATTGCAAATACCCTGTCTTTTTCATCATTGGAGAAAATATTTTGAACGGTACCGATTTGAATACCATTTATATCATATTCGTCGAATAATGGTATCGGAGAAGATCCTTCCATGTATATCTTAGGTCGCATGGTAATTTTTGATTGATCGAAATTACGCTCCCTACAGGACTGAATTCCAAGCACAACAACCACAATCGAAAAACGAAAAAATAATTTGTAGGAACACATAAAAGAGCTTGTTTCTTCTTAGTTTACTATCAATCCATCATTAAATAAAGATTGGTTGTGTAAAGTATGAAGATTTACATTATTCAATTAAATGGAAGAGGGCGAGAAATTAACAACTAAAAAGACAATAAATGGCATTGCTTCTGTGGTTATGGATTTGCAACCTAAACTTGTTGCTAGTTTTGATCCCATTGAGGGTGAAAAGTTGATCAAGTCTGTAAACCTTATGGTTCACGCTATGCAGCTTCTTGAAATCCCGCTTCTTGTAACTGAACAAGCGCCTGAAAAACTAGGTCACACTCTGCCCCAAGTTTTTGATGGGTTGCCACACCCTTTGTTTTTCCAAAAGGATACTTTTTCAGCTTTTGGCTCCGACTCCTTTTGTCAATGGGTTGAAGAGCACGAAATTGAACAATTACTTTTATCTGGCGTTGAAACTTCCATCTGTATTTACCTCACTGCCTTAGATGCAATGTCCAGGAATCTTGGGGTTACTATTCTTTCTGATTGTGTGGCCTCAAGAAGATCAGAAGATGGTACCGATGCCATTAGGGAGCTAAGAGATGCAGGGGTCCATATTTTAGGCGTTGAGACCGTACTATATTCTATCATGAGTTCTTCTTCGCATCCAAAATTTAGGGAAATCTCAAAATTAGTTAGAGTAAGGTAGTCATTAATTTCCTTAAAACATGCTTGCAACCACCACATCGGCGACTCTTCTAGGGGTTCAAGCCTTGCAAGTAACCGTGGAAGCCAACGGGGGAGAAAAAGGAGAACCTCGCTGTATCTTGGTTGGACTCCCTGATGCAACCGTCAAGGAATCGATGGATCGCGTTTTTTCTTCAATGTCAAATTCCGGTTTTACTCATCCTCGAACAAAAGTGACTATTAATTTAGCCCCGGGAGATTTGAAGAAAGAGGGAGCTTCTTTTGACTTGCCGATTGCCTTAACTCTCTTGTCTGCGATTGGTAGCCTTGAATCCTCTAGATTGAATGATTTTGTTCTTGCTGGGGAGCTTGGTTTATCGGGAGAGATTCGGAAGATACGAGGTGCACTTGCGATGGCTATGATGGCTCGTGAAATAGGCAAAAAAGGCATCGTCTTGCCGAAGGAATCAGCTTGGGAAGCCTCCTTGGTTGAAGGCATAGCTGTATACCCAGTTGAGTCTTTGTCTGAAGCTGTTGACTTCTTTTCAGGCAAACAACCAATTTCCCCCTTACAAAAGGAAGAGAGTCCTTACCTTATATCCTCATCCCGAAAGCACCCGTTGGATTTCAGTGAAATCAAAGGGCAATTGAAACTAAAAAGGGCAGTAGAGGTTGCAGTTGCTGGAGGGCATAACTTGCTAATGCTTGGCCCACCCGGGTCTGGGAAATCAATGGTGGCAAAGAGAATTCCAT
>DEYT01000137.1:0-1045 GCA_002364975.1 Opitutia bacterium UBA3151
CGGTCAATTATTTTTTGTTTATTTTTAAAAAAATAAAAAGCATCGTGACAAAAAAAGGAAGCGGAACCGCAGGAAGTGGAAAAAGGAAACATTTCACCAGACTCAAGGTCAGCGGCGATCATTAGAAAGGACTGAACCAATCTCGCTCTTCTGGAAATCCACAACTTAGAAAATACAAAATCTACGCAAATTCCTTGAATACCCATTTCTTCAAGAATGGATGAGAAGTGTCCGATTCCGCAACACAGATCAACAAAAAGGTTTGAAGGATTAAGAAAATTATTGAGCAATCCTAAACCTGAAAAGAAACTCGGGGTGTTTGGCCTGAGTTGAAAATATTGGCAAACTCTGCCATAATTCAAGGCTTCCATCGTACTGCTTGCGTCCAAGGTTTTGTCAGGATTGAGCAAGTAATTTTCAGCGATTTCGAGGGCTATTTCAAAGCGGGGAAATTGAAGAGCGTAATTATCTGAGTCAGAAAGGGCGTAAGCCAAAGCATGGGCCCATTTGCAGTCTCGAATCTCAGTGCAAATTTTTTTGGCCAAGTCGTGCCTGCTTGCATTTAAAAAAATGATTCCGTCAATTTGTGGCCATCCTTCGAAAGAAGGATTTTGGGTGTCTTTCCAAAAGCCCCACGGCTCTTGACCGGGGGCGTTGGGAATGGGTTCGAAAATAAGCTCAGAGCAAGTATTCGGATCATACAGTATGGGGAGACCAGTAGAATTAGTATTAAGTCCAGTAGAAGTGCTCCGATGAGATTCTATCTTGATCATGAAATTAATCCCAAGGATTTCAATGTATCCAGTTGAAAGCTTTTGACTGGTCCGTCATGAATGAGATCCAGTTCTTCGATGGCATGGGTAACTGAGAAATTATGGACTTTTTCGTAATACTGCATTTGTAAAATCCGATCCAAACAGTCAGCCGCATGGAATGCTTTGGCAACCGGAGAGGAGGCCTTTTCGATTTCTTTAAAAAGACAGGATAACTTTGAATTCGTACGACTCGAAAGGCTTGACATGGCAAGAGATCTTGCTGATTCGAT
>DEYT01000137.1:1418-3216 GCA_002364975.1 Opitutia bacterium UBA3151
GTCAAGTTATGTAGATGATGAAAAAGACCAATTAAAAAAGAGTCAGTTGGGTCACTGCCATAGAATGGAGAAAGTAAAAATGCATAGGTAGCAACCATCATGCAATGATCAGCATGAGACTCGACTGGATATAAAACGAGCCTAGGCTTACCCGGGGTGGTGGGACCGGCTCTTGGTTGTGAAATGAGACCATTGACTAATTCATTTGAACGAAGTTTGGGATTATGGAACGAAACCAAATTTTTACTCGTCTTAAGTTCGAGATTTATTTTCAGGGCATCGAGTTCGACATGAAACGAATCAATCGTTTCCCGGAGGATATTGAGTATTTGGTCTGCAGTCAAACCGACGGAGCTGAGATTATTATAATTTAAGAATCCCAGCCTGGAACCAGCCAGAAACATGATAACCAGTTGTTCAATTGATTCGTCGGAATTCGGTGGATCGCAATACTCAACTGCCACTGCGAACGCAGCTTCAGCAAAAGACAAATCGTTCGATGTGTTGGACTTAATCCTTTTGAGCTCATTGAGCTCTTTAAAAAGAGAAAGGGCACGAGTCGGATACATATAAGTTATACATGAAGAATTCAATTATAGAGAAGATCCCAACTCTTTTGAAAGAGATTCGAGCTCAATGATTGAATCACGCATAATATTTTGTGAGATCGAATGAACATTAATTGGATGACCGGGAGATTCGATCAGGGTAACGGTTAAAATTCCTCCAAGATGTTGTCTAAATTCTTCCAACCCCACAAGAATTTCCTGAGAATTTCTCATTAATGGATGGAAGGTGGGAAGACCTATGTCAGCCAGGCATTTTACGGCCTTGTAACAATGATCAGTTGCCAAACCGTGAACTTTTGAACTGTAAATGCAATCCAAGGCAACCCCTATAGCTACTGCTTCTCCATGCCTAATTTCGTACTTGGAGAGAGGTTCAAGTTTGTGAGCAGACCAGTGTCCAAAATCCAAGGGTCTGGCAGTTTCCGATTCGAAAGGATCTCCCCCTTTGGTAATGTGATCCAAATGAAACAATACCGATTGGGTAATGGCCTCCTTACATATGCCAGAGTTTCTTTTGTTAATATCGAATGCGTGAGCACACAACCAAGAGAACTTTTCAGGACTTTTCAATAAGAACACTTTCAATGCCTCACTGAAACCACAATAAAAATCCCTGTCGGAAAGTGATTCAAGAATACCGTAATCGTTAATTACTCCCCATGGAACGCTGAAGGAGCCCAACCAGTTTTTTTTGCCAAAATGATTGATTGCATTTTTAACGCCGACTCCTGAATCAGCCTGTGAAAGGGTAGTGGCAGGGACTCGGATAATTCTGATTCCACGGTGGGCAAGGGCAGCAGCATAACCAACTGAATCAAGAGTGGCACCACCGCCAATTGCTAAAACATAGCTTCTTCTGTCTAAATCATCAATATTGAAGGAATTCCACATTTCTTCAATGATTCGGTTATTCATTTTGGAGTTTTCTCCCCCGGGAGTTGGGTGAAAGCCTTTGTAATCAATCGATGCTGAGTTGGCCAAAAGATTATCAATGGATTCAACTTTCTCGGGAGAAAATTTCAAAACCCCGGAGTCGATCCAAGCCTGAACTTTAGGCAAAGTTTCGTTAGACCGTTCAAATAAATCTTCCAAGATGCCAAAATCGCTTGAAAATAAATTTTGACTCGAGCGAAGTCTGATTGTGAATGGCACATTGAAGTTGACATTTTTCGAGGGTAGGGATTTTGGATGGCTATCATCACAAAAGAGGAGCGTGTTATCTTGAGTTG
>DEYT01000027.1 GCA_002364975.1 Opitutia bacterium UBA3151
CCTAGTAGCATTCATCAGAGAACGCCACTCGTAGTGGGTAGTCGATTTGAAATGTCAGACTTTGAGAGATTCATCCAAGGCTGAAAAGTTCAGGTTATTTTTCGATGTTTTTCAAAATTGCTTTTAAAACACTCGGAATCTTCAGCTGCCAAATCCTGCTCTTTTTCTCCTCTATAAATGGAAAAGAGACCGATGAATTCCCAGTAATTTTAACGGCTAATACTTTGAGCCCCTTGATGGAGCGTGAGCTTCGTGGCTGTTTTGATTTCTTTTGGAATGAATGGAATGATAACCTATCAAGCCCAACCTATGGCATGACTAACGGGGACTATGTCGGCTTAAAAAAGTACAGCCCTTTAGCCATTGAAAATCAAGGCTTCTATTTTACTGCCATTATTATCGGAGTGGAACGAGGTTGGATTACCCTGGACGAAGGGGAAAAAAGAATCCTTATAACTCTTAAAACGCTGAGGTCCTTAAAGCGAATAAAAGGCTTTTGGTATCATTTCATTGACCAAGAAACAGGAAAGAGAGGATGGAAGGATTCCAATAACATTGAACTCAGCAATGCATCTGCTGGCACGATGCTTTTGGGTGCCTTGGCTGCATCCGAATATTTTGGCGGCGAAATTAAAAAAATAACCATAGAATTATATGAGGAAATGGACTGGAAATGGTTCACCAACCCTGTTACCAAGCACCCATATTTGGCATGTTACCCTGAAGATCTTCCCGATCGGCTGCCAGCCGGTATAACTAACGAAGGGATGTTTGGAGGCTGGGCAGCATACGCAGAACATATCTTCTTGTACATTTTGGCGGCAGGTTCCCCTAATCCAGATTTTGCCACCGGTGCAGATTCCTATTATGCCATGAAGACTTACCAAGGAAAATACAAAGGAGAAAAGTTTGTTATCTGCGGAACTGGATCAGCTTTTACTTATCAATGGACCCATGCATTCATCGATTTTCGTAACTTGAGGGATAAGCTCGGACGCGATTGGTTTTTGAATTCCCGCCATGCGGCACTCGCTGCCAGGCAGTATGCGATTGATAATGCGGAAAGGATCAAAGGGCTCGGTCCTGATTCTTGGGGGATGTCTGCATGCATAAGTCCGTCCACTGGGTACAGCGGGCATTATGGTTCCCTTCCAATTGGTGCAGGTTATAATCTGCTGGAAGATGGCACCGTGGCAACCTATGGGGCACTTTCATTTTTGCCCTTTACCCCCCAAGCATCGATCTCGGCACTGAAGCACATGTATGGGATACCGGGGCTAGTTGGCAAGTACGGTCTCTATGATGCCTATAGTTATGCAACCAAGGCGAATGGGAACAATCCATGGATTGCCAAGAGTTACCTCGGAATTGACAAGGGTCTGGTTCTGTTAATGTTCGAGAATTATTCCACTCAATTAATTTGGAAATTACTTCATCAAAACCAGTACATTCGCAAGGGATTAAGAAGGATCGAGTTTAGCAAGTCTTCTTAGGATTCAATAATAATCCCTCAATTTGGCATGACTGAATAGGATGTTGCTGATAGGTTAAATTACCTCAATAGTTATCACTAGATTGATAAAATGAAAAAGAAAGAAATCCTATTTTTCCTAGTTGCAGTCTTGATGCACTCCTTTTTACCCCTGCTTGCCCATGATTCTCACAAGGGTCTGCATCACTGGGAAATACCCAGCATGGATCCGGACCGGATCATACTTACTTTTCATGGTGACCCATCCACGAGCCGAGCCGTAACCTGGAGAACGGATAAAAGCATAACCAAGGCAGTTGCTCAAATTGCTGAAGCGAAAGTGAATTCGAAGTTTACGGATGATGCTGTTTCAGTGGAAGCGGCTACCGAAGCATTCGATCTTGGCCAATACAAAGGTAACTCAGCCTTGGTGGTTCATTACCATGGGGCAAAATTTAAGAATTTGAAGCCAAATACCCAGTATGTTTATCGAGTAGGGGATGGCTCTAAGCACTGGTCAGAATGGATTCAGTTCCGCACCGCAAAGTCAAGCTATGCCCCCACTCAGTTTGTCTATTTTGGAGATGCTCAAAACGATGTCCTTGATCATTGGTCCCGGGTGATTCGTATGGCTTACCAAACTGCCCCGAATGCCTCCTTTGCCATTCATGCGGGAGATTTAATCAACAAGGCTCATCGGGATCATGAATGGGCTCAGTGGTTTAAGGCGGGTGGCTTTATACATAGCCAATGGACTGCCATTCCCGCGGTGGGGAATCATGAGTTCATGCTCCTTGGAGAAACACCATTGAAAGGTTGGAGCTGGTTTAAAGAGAAGAAGAAAGTTTCCATCCAATGGCGGCCTCAATTCACTTTACCCGTGGAGAAAGATTTGGTGCCGGAACTTCATGAGACTGTTTACACTGTGGATTACCAAGATATTCGAGTGATTGTTCTAAATTCAAACGATCATTTGGAGCAACAGACAAAATACCTCGAACAAAAACTGAAAAATTGTACGGCTAAATGGAAGATTGTCACTTGTCATCACTCGGTATTTTCTCCAGCTGATGGACGCAATTTTCAGTTCGCCCGGGATCATTGGAAGCCCCTGCTCGATAAATACAATGTGGACCTTGTGCTCAATGGGCATGACCACACTTATGCACGGGGTCATGTTCCAGTTCGCACAAGGGATGAGAAAAGTGCGAGCGAACTTGGAACGGTGTATGTTACTTCAGTTTCTGGACCTAAACAATACGCACTCGATCCGAAGCAAATCAAGGCTTACAAATCGGATGGTTATCAGTCCGATAAAACCGCGGAGCAAACACAGTTTTTTCAGGTAATCACGATTGAGGGTAATACCCTGAGTTATGTAGCTTACACGGTCATGGGAGATGAATATGACCGGGCAACGATCCAAAAAGACTTTGAAACGGGCAGGAAGTTTCTAGAGGATTAAGAGGGTTTATCGTGAAAATGGAGGCAGTATGAAAGCCCTGATTCTTTCCCTGGTCACTTCCGATGCGTTTCTTTTTCGAAATCTTCCTAGCTCTTCTTAAAAATTGTACTAAAAACAAAAATACATTCTATTCGTTCTTGTTTTGAAACCAGTTGATTCATTATTTATATGAAGTGCTTATTGGCAAAGTACATGCCATTGTTGTTTTGCTTATTGGTAATATTCAGACTATCTGCAAGTGAATTTAGGCTTGAGGTCGATCAACATTTTAAAACATCGATTTCCAACGATGATCTTCTTACCGGTTATCCATTTCGTTCCAATTTAAAGTTGCAGGCTGGAGGCTTTTTAAAATTAACCGATGGCAAGGGAAGCAAGACGGATGGATCTCTTCGGACTTTCGCCCGTGATGACATCAAAGATTGGGTGGTCACTTTCTCAAGACTTAAAATCACTAGGTTAGAAGAAGTCAGGGTATTCTCCTGGAACGAAGATCAACGGGCCCAGCAGGATTATGACCTAGCCTATAGTACGGACGCCGGGAAAACTTTTCTTCCATTGGCCAAAGAGATTCGCGCTCTTCAAAGTGGTGCCTGTAACCTGACTCGAGTTCCATGCAGGGTCGATGGAGTGACTGACCTGCGTTTGACTTTTCGTAACCCTGAAGATCGGGAAAATCCCAACAACACCTTGCATTCCTCCATCCTTGAAATTGATGCACTGGGAGTGCCTATGCTTCCACTCACTTTTGCGGAGGCCAAAAAAGCAGGCAGGGACAACTCTGTACTCTTGCAAAAGGCGGAAAGCATCATGGACCAAGAGGGCCGTTCCAATGGTTTGTCTCCGAAACCAAAACTTGCTGAATTTGCAACCGAGATTAAACCCGCACTTCGTAAAACTTGCCTGCAATGCCATGGTCCGGATAAGCAGAAAGGAAAATTCCGTATTGATACCCTCGATCCTGATCTTTTGCATGGCGAAGATGTTGCATGGTGGTTGGAAGTGCAGGATGTAATAAGCAATGGCGAGATGCCCCCCGATGATGCGGACCAACTCCTTGGAGATGAAGATCGGACAAGAATAGTGGATTGGTTGGCCTCGGAAATACAAACAGCTTCCCAGTTAAGACGGAGTGAGAGTGGTCATTCTTCCTTCCGAAGAATGACCCGTTACGAATATAGCTATGCACTGCAGGATCTGCTCGCACTTCCAAATGATTTTGCAGCAGATCTACCCCCGGAAACCACTTCCGAGGATGGTTTTAAGAACAGTTCGGAAATGCTGCAGATGACAGCTACGCAATTCGAGCAGTACCGTGAAATTGCCCGCAAGGCTCTTGATTTAGCGGCAGTTGAGGAGAGCGAGAGGAAACCCATCTATTTTGGAGTATCCATGGAGGATCTTTCACGGCATCGTTGGTATGAACAGGAGCAAAAATTGGAAAAACTCCAAAAGGTACATCAGGACAATCCCATCGAATTGAAAAAAAAGTTGGAAGAGTACCAGCCCAAAGAGGAGTATGTGCGTAAGAGAGCTCATTTTTGGAATCGAGGTAATGGCCTGCGAATTGGTTCCCAATGGCAGAGAACATCATGGCGGGGTAAATTCTCAATTCCTCCTAGAACGGAACCCCCGGCCATCCCAAAAAGCTTTACCGTGGTCGCGAACCTTCCGGTGAAGCAAACCTTAACCGTGGACCTTTGGGATGTGCTTCCGGACACCGGCGTCATTCGAGTGCGGGCTCTGCTCAGTCGGTCGACTCCTGAAAACCAAAGTCCTCCTGTTTTAAGCCTTTTGTTCGGACATGTGGTCAGTACCAACTCCTTTGCCTCCGAAAAAGTGGGTTCGGGTCAGGAAATCCTTTCTGTTCCCAGTGCCCCTCAATTTTATGAATGGACTTTTCCCCTGGGTGAGGTTGTGCGGAATCCTTTCCGAAAGGTGGAGAACTTGAAAGGTCCGAACCCCGCCGAATATATAAGGTTTCAAAATACCTCTTCCACCAAGGAGGGGGTTACTCTCCACTATGTCGAGGTGACCGCTCCTTTTCACGAACAATGGCCTCCGGATTCTCATAGAAAGATTTTTCCTGCGGTTACTGACGGTGCCAAATCCGTGATGGATGCACGCGAGATTATCTTGAACTTTATGGAAAAGGCATGGCGCCGGCCTGTAAGCACAGAAGAGGTCGACCGGAAGCTGGCCATCTTTTATAAATTTCGGAAAGCAGAAATTAGTTTTAAAAATGCAATCATTGAAACGCTTGCAACGGTTCTGTCTTCTTCAAACTTTCTTTATCTGGCACAATCAGATGAGACTAAGGAAGGAAACACCGCAGAGAATAACAGGGATTTCGGCCTAGCCACCCGCCTTTCCGTTTTCCTATGGTCCAGTCTGCCGGATGAGGAACTATTGGATTTGGCGGCCAAGGGAGAGCTGGACAACTCGAAGACTTTGGTTGCACAGGCGAAGCGCATGCTCGCCGATCCAAAGGCGGAACGATTGATCAGGCATTTCGTGCGGCAGTGGTTAGGCATGGAATTGTTGGATTACCTCGAGGTGGATGAAAAGGCCTACCCCAAATTCGATCCAACCTTGAAGGAAGATATGAGTAAAGAACCGATCGCCTTTTTCAGAGAAGTGCTTGGAGCCAATCGTAGCGTGCTTGATTTTCTTCATTCGGATTATGCAATGATCAACGAGCGACTTGCCAATCATTACGGAATTTCAGGAGTTTATGGAACCAAGCTTCGAAAAGTTTCCTTGGAACCATCACAGAATCGAGGCGGGTTGCTTTCCCAGGCGGGTTTGCTTGCAATGAATTCAGACGGGAAAGATTCCCATCCCCTAAAGAGAGGGATCTGGTTGCTCGAGCGTCTGCTCAATGATCCTCCTCCACCGCCTCCGCCCGCTGTTCCTGAAATCGATTTGGCCGATCCCGAGATTCTGAAATTATCTTTGAAGGAACGAATGGAGGACCACCGCAATGACCCTGCTTGCAGGTCTTGTCATGCAAAGATTGATCCGTGGGGCATTGCCTTTGAAAATTTTGATGCGACCGGGGCCTGGCGTTCTGAGATTGGAAAGGAACCGGTTGATGCATCCAGCCTCCTCTACAATAAACAGGAACTGAACGGAATGGATGGATTAAAGAGATTCCTTTTGGAAAACCGTCAGGATCAATTTGCCCGAAGCTTGACCCACAAGATGGCCGCCTATGCCCTAGGCCGGCCTTTGACCTTTGCCGATCGCGTGCAAATCAACCGGGTGGCCGGAGAATTGCGAACTGCGGGAGATGGCCTGGCTGACCTCGTCTTTCTGATTGTGCAAAGCGACCTTTTTCGTAAATTATAAAGAAGAATATTGTTCGAGTCATGAATCAAAAAATTTCATCTTTGGACCGCAGAAAATTCCTGCGTGGAACAGGTTTGGCCTTGGCATTGCCTTGGTTGGAGTCCTTTTCCGGTTCCCTGAGCGCCTCTCCATCCGCAAGTGATTCAATCAGGCGACTAGCTTGCTTTTATATGCCCGATGGCGTT
>DEYT01000077.1 GCA_002364975.1 Opitutia bacterium UBA3151
GTTTACCGGTTGAGTCCGATTATTACCCCATAACTACGATTCCACTGCCCGAAGGAGAAGTCATTGAGGTAAGTGGGATCGAAATCCTTCCAGGCAACCAAGTTGCGGTTGCCTCTCGCAGAGGAGATATTTTTGTGGGGAAGGGTGTTTTGGGAGATGAACCTTCACCGAAATGGACATTATATGCCAGGGGACTGCATGAAACCCTTGGGCTCTCATGGAAAGATGGCTGGCTTTATGCCACCCAGCGACCAGAAGTTACCCGGATGAAAGATCGGGACGGGGATGGGAGGGCAGATTTATTTGAGACGGTGGCGGATGACTGGGGAATTAGTGGGAATTACCATGAGTACGCATTCGGTACCCGGCATGACAAAAATGGAGATATTTGGGTGATTTTATGCCTTACGGGTTCTGGAGGAGCCGATGATAAGAGTCCATTTCGAGGCTGGTGCATGCGAGTGACTCCAGAAGGTGAATGCATACCAACTGGATATGGTATTCGTTCTCCCGGAGGAATCGGATTTAATCATGTAGGTGATGTATTTTATTGTGATAATCAAGGACTTTGGAACGGATCGAGTTCACTGAAGCATTTACGCCCCGGAGGTTTCCAAGGGAATCCCACAGGAAACAAATACTTTGATTTGACCGACGCTTTAGGTCCAAAACCGCCCGAACCGGAATCTGGTAGCCGAATTGAAATCGAGAGGCAGAGATTACCTGATCTTGTTCCTCCACCGGTTGTTCTACCTCATGGTAAAGTAGGGAATTCACCGGCCGGAATTGAATGTGATGAAACCGGGGGGAAGTTTGGACCCTTTTCAAATCAGCTTTTCGTCTCCGAGCAAACTCATTCAAAAGTGCATCGTGTATTTCTGGAAAAAGTAAACGGATTTTATCAGGGTGCGGTGTTTCCCTTTCTCGAGGGCTTTGGCTCCGGTAATATTGTGGCGAGGTTCGCCAAGGACGGAAGCATGTTTACCGGAGGAACCAATCGTGGCTGGGGATCCCGAGGCAAGAATCCATTCTCTTTTCAGCGTGTGAATTGGACGGGGAGGGTACCCTTTGAAGTTCATGAAATGAGAGTGAAGCCTGATGGATTCGAACTCACTTTTACCCAGCCTGCGGATAAGAAAACCTTGGCCGACATCACTTCGTACACTATGGAGTCATACACTTACATTTACCAAAAAGGGTACGGGAGTCCGGAAGTCGATCTATCTGAGCCCGCGATCAAAAAAGCAATTCCGTCCAAAGACGGGAAGAGCGTTCGTTTGAAGATTAATGGGATGGTAAAAGGAAATGTCCATGAACTCAAGATGGAGGGGATTCGACGAAAGGGAATGGACCAACCCCTTCTTCATGATGTTGCCTATTATACTCTGAACGAAATTCCATAAAATGAAACTTGGGCTCATATAGGGGATAGGGTCCGAAAACGAAATAACTATGATGTTGGATTTTCCATTGTGTATGAAAAAAAATTGTATTTGGTAAGGTTTTGAATTTGCAGTCCTCCTTTTTCGCAACCCACTTAATATTATGTTTAGCCCAAAGGTAGTTTGTCGCTTTATCCAATCACGCCCATTCTTGATCACCCTGATCTTGCTTTTCTCCTGTTCCTTCCTTCATGCGAATCCAGTTGTTTACAAGGCAAGTAAAGCTTCCTGGAAAAAAAAGATCGTTTTTGTTGCCAGTGATCATGAATATCGGGCAGAGGAAACCCTGCCAGCGCTGGCAAGGATATTGGCAGTGCATCACGGATTTGACTGCACGGTACTTTTTGGTTTGAGCGAAAATGGAGAAATTGAAGCAGGTGCGTCCAACATACCAGGATTGGAAGCACTTGAGGACGCCGATGGCATGGTAATTTTTACTCGTTTCCTAGCCTTACCTCCTGAGCAGATGAAGCACATTGATGATTATTTAAATCGAGCGGGTCCAGTGGTTGGACTTCGGACTTCGACCCATGGTTTCAACTACAAGGACAAAAAGGATCCATACTACAAATATCACTTTCGATATGACGGGAAAGACTACCATGCCGGGTTTGGTCACCAAGTATTAGGTCAGAGTTGGGTTGGACACTATGGTAAGAATCATCAACAAAGCACAAGAATTGATATTATACCGGCAAAGAAATCTCATCCTATTCTGCGTGGGGTTAATAAGGTCCATGTTCAGGCTGGTGGCTACAATGCCGAGGCTCAGGATGACTGGGATATTTTGACCATGGCTCAACCCCTGATGACGATGCAGGCCGATGGTGAACCGGATAAATCGAAGCCTCCCATGGCAAGTGAGTGGACCCGGCATTACCAAAGTGCAAAGGGTAAGAAGGGTAGGGTTTTTACCTCTTTGTACGGGGCATCGGAAGATCTGTTAAATCCAGGCTATCGCAGGATGGTGATCAATGGGGTATACTGGGCCCTTGGTCTTGAAGATCAAATCAAAGGGGATTCAAAAATTGATTTTGTGGGTACTTACAAACCAAGCACTTTTAAAAACAAAGGGGAGGTTAAAGGGATTAAGCCTTCGATGTACGCCAAGTTGGAAAGCCCAATCCCGGCAAATCCAAAAGCCCAGAAGAGTATGGAATCAGATGATGTTCCTTCTGGTGCCCGTTTTCTGCGAATTGAAATTCCCGGTGACAATAAAATCCTCACTTTGAATGAGGTGGAGATTTTTAGCGGTGATAAAAATGTTGCCCGGCAAGGAAAAGCAAAGCAATCTAGCCTTGGATCCGGAGGAGTACCGGAACGCGGAATTGATGGCAATAAAAACCCGGACTGGGCAGGAGGGGGCCAGACCCACACCGATGGTTCTGGATCCACCAACCCATGGTGGGAAGTTGATTTAGGTAAGGAGTATGCGGTCGATAGGGTGGAAGTCTGGAACCGTAAGTTTTTGGAAAAACGACTGGATGGTTTCACTCTTCAGTTATTGGATTCCAACCGTAAACCATTATTCAAGAGTGGTAAGATCAAAGGTTCACAGCGAATAAAATTTTGGCTCAGAAACAGCAATACCAGGATTATTCATTTGCTCTTTAACGGAAAACCTGAACCCGAGGCTACCCAAGTTTCCGTGCCCCCTGCAGAGGTTCCTTCCGGATACAAAGACGAATTACCCTTCTCTTTTTCAAAAGGAGATACGGTGGCGATCCTCGGTAACGGATTGGCCGACCGGATGCAGCACGATGCATGGATGGAGACCGTACTGCAGAGTGCGCTTAAGGGAAAGGAGGTTTCTTTTAGAAATATGTCTTTTTCTGGCGACCGCCCGAACCAATATCCAAGAAGTAGGGGATTCACTCCGATGGATCAATACCTGCAGCATGTTAAAGCAGATGTGGTGTTTGCCATGTTTGGATACAATGAATCCTTTGACGGGGCCCAAAACGCGGAAAATCACAAAAACCTGCTGGTTAAATTCGTAGGAAAAATTCGAAGTTATAAACCGAATGGTAAAAACTTTCCCAGAATTGTACTTTTCAGTCCCATTGCATTTCAGGATTTAAAGGATCGGAACTTGCCGAATGGAAAAGCCCATAACCGCAACCTAGCCGCTTACTCTAAAGCAACTGAGAATGCAGCCCAAGAGGTTGGGGTGGAGTATGTTGATCTTTTCAATCCCACACTCAAACTTTTTGAACAGAACCAAAATCCGCTGACTATCAATGGGGCTCATCTCAATGAAGAGGGTAACCGGCTTCTTGCTCAAATCATTGCCAAAGCCTTGCTCAAAAAGGATATTTCGGCATCCCCTTCCCTCGAAAAGCTCCGGCAGTCCATTCGAGAAAAGAATTGGACTTGGCACAATCGTTACCGAGCCACCGACGGAAATGATATTTGGGGTGGTCG
>DEYT01000038.1:0-36060 GCA_002364975.1 Opitutia bacterium UBA3151
CGAAATTCATCGATACCCTAAGCGGAGCCATTACCTGGGGAGGAAACCTGGATGGTCATTTGATTCTCTATGTATTTCTTCCGATTCTTATCTTTGAGGCCGGTTTTGCTTTAGATGTGCACACTTTCAAAAAGTCTTTTCTTAATGCCTTCTATCTCGCAGGCCCCGGTATCGTAACTGCCACGGTCATGACCGGAACCATCTTCTGGGGAATTATTCAGGTGTTTGGATCGGAGGGTGGGGTACTCCATGACTGGAATCCTGTTGCTGGTGACTCTGCAGCTTTTATCTGGCTGGCCTCGATGTTATTTGGGGCCGTGGTCAGTGCCACCGATCCGGTTGCAGTGGTAGCTTTACTGAAGGAATTGGGGGCGAGCAAGAAATTGGGTACCCTTATTGAAGGGGAGTCCTTATTGAATGATGGAACCGCGATTGTTGCTTTTGTTCTCCTAATTGGAGTGGTTACGGGTGCGGAAGCTTTCACCGGTACTGGAAGTTTCTTAGGTACAGCTGCGGTTGGATTTGGTCAAATAGGTGCTGCCGGTGGATTAATCGGCGTCTTCTTGGGCCTTATCGCCATTCTCTGGGTCCGGAAGGTATTTAACGATCCAATGATTGAAATCACAGTGGTATTAGTGACCTCTTATGCCGTCTTCTTCATTTGTGAGCATTTCTTTCATGTTTCTGGAGTTCTTGGCTTGGTTGCACTGGGAATTGTAATGGCTGGAATTGGTCGGACTCGAATCAGTCCCGAGGTCGAGCATTTCATGCATGAATTTTGGGAACTGGTCGCTTTCGTTGCCAATGTTATCATCTTTATTGTGGTTGGGGTAGTTATTGCCCAAAATGTTAACCCCACAGGGATGGATTTTGCCATTTTAGCTTTGGTCTACTTGGCCATTCATGTGGTGCGGGGTATCAATATGCTATTTTGTTATCCCTTGATGAAGAGGTCAGGTTATGGCCTGCCCGGCAAAGATGCAATTGTGGTATGGTGGGGGGCTTTGCGTGGTGCAATTGGTCTGGCTTTGGCCTTGGTTGTCTACAGTGAACAGTTTAGGTATGAATTTTCGGTCTCCGAAGGAGGTCAAGGATATGGCGAGAATACCACCTCCGCATTTGTGGTAGGTAAAGAGAGTGCGGATCTTGTCCTTTCAAATGATGTAAGCCTCTTTCAGGGAATGACGATCACAGAGGCTGATATTGTGGTCTCAGGTGGAAAGGTTGTCAGTATAAGTCAAAGCTCGGAGCAAGCGACTAAAAACCTTGGCGGTTTTAGTTCCAATGAGGCTGCTCAGATAAGAAGTGATATTGAAAGCGGTGAGAAAGTTGTCATGATTCTAGGAGAAGGATCGGGTGCGGTTGCTCAAGCCTCTCTTGTAGGGATTTCATCAGGTGTTCGAGATCAATTTCTATTTCTGATTTCTGGAATTGTGTTACTCACCCTTTTAGTGAATGCAACCACAGTTGGGCCTATTGTGAATGCTCTCGGACTAACCAAACTCCCAGCGGTTAAAAAACTGATGTTTTCAAATGCCTCGGGAAATGTTGCGGATGGTTGTGAGAATGAAATGGAATTGTTGAAGGACGATCGCTTTCTCAGCGGTGCAAATTGGGGCTTGGTGCGTGAATATTTGCCCGATCCTGTGGCCTATCCTCTGACCTCGGACGAACTTGCATCCATGGATACTTTAGCAGAAACTAGGAGAAGGCTGTTGGAACGCGAAAGAAGCAGTTACTGGGGGCAGTTTCGGGCTGGGTTGTTAAGTGCCCGTGCGGTTGCGTTACTGGATAATAACCTTAGTGAATTTTTGGATCTTCAGGGCAAGGTGCCCATGACGGAGCGTGATTATTTAGAAAAAGTCTGTGGAATTAGTAAATTGACCGAAGCAATTCGTGAAGTTCCTCTCGTCAAAGGTTATTTTACCGATAAAATAACGGTGAGTTATGACTCTGCAAAAGCCTTCGTGGTCGCACAACAGGAGATGGCCAAAATGGTTGATACTCTGGTCAAAGAACTGGATGAATCCGGTGATCCTGAAAAAGTTGGAAAGGCATCTCGATTATTGAAGGATGAAATTCGTCAAAACCGATTGAAGGGTTTGGAATTTATTCGAAACATGCATGAGAATTATCCTGAGGCTACGGTTGGTATTGAAACCAAGGATGCCATTCGTTCCATCCTCAATCATGAGCGGAATACGATTAAAAAATTAAAGTCCGATGGTATGTTAGAGGCAGATGAAGCCAGTCGTTTGATAATTGCGGTGGAGGAAAGGATGAAGACGGTAATGGAAAGCTCTCTTTCCCTACGCTTACCGGAACCGGAAGAAGTACTTCGTGAAGTAACCTGGCTTAAAGGAATGCCGGAAGAATTGATCGGTAAAATAGTGACCGCTTCGGAGCCCAAAGCTTATAATGCTGGTGATACGGTGATGAAACAGGGAGATGATGGCGATGGAATGATTGTGATCACCCGTGGAAGTGTAAAGGTTTCGATCGGGGATTTAGTCGTGGATATCATGGGAAGAGGCGCCGTAATCGGTGAAATGGCAGTATTAGGTGGAATTCCAAGGACCGCAAATGTTGTGGCTGACTCCTCTGTAACTGCTCTTTGGTTAACCACTGCATCGATGCAAGCGATTATGTCAGAATCTCCTGAACTTTCTGGAAGTCTTTGGAAAACCGCAGGTATGAGGTTTGCCGAGAATCTCCTTGGTACCAAGGATCCATACAATGGTTGGGATCAAATGAGACTCCGCCGTTGGCTTAATGAAGGTGAAGTCTCTGGACCTGCAGATGGTGAAAATGTTAATCTTTATGGAAAGACTGCGATTTTAATTGCCGGAAAGGCTACAGTAAGTGGACAAGAAGAGCCCATAACGGCACCTGCTCACTTGGATTTGCCTGAGGCAGTCTTCTCTGAAAACGCAAAGATTTTCATTCGAAACTCTTAACTGTCTAGAACAATGGCGGAGAGGGCGGGATTCGAACCCGCGGTACCTTGCGGTACACAGCATTTCCAATGCTGCACAATCGGCCACTCTGTCACCTCTCCAGTTGCAAATAAGCTTTATCTAAATGTCTTTGCTTCGCATCTTCGTCAACGCCCAAAATTTGAATGCAATAGATCAACTACAGGAAATTTCCTAAATTTTCGCTCCTGTTAGTCGTTTGGTGTTTGCTTGTCGTTTAAGATCGGTTAGAAAGTTATCCAATGATTGCCAACGAAGTTGCTTACAACGGAAAAGTTGAAGGAGATGTCATCGTGACAAAAGCGGATGCTGTTATTAATTGGATCCGAAAACATTCGGTATGGCCGATGCCGATGGGATTAGCTTGTTGTGCCATTGAATTAATGGCCTCTGCTGCATCCCGTTATGACATTTCCAGATTTGGGATGGAAGTTATGCGTTTTTCTCCAAGACAGTCAGATTGTATGATTGTTGCGGGTACTGTTACTTACAAGATGGCCGAGGTCGTGCGTAGGATTTATGATCAGATGGGTGATCCTAAGTGGGTCGTTGCGATGGGGGCATGCGCTTCAACCGGAGGGATGTATCGGTCCTACGCCGTGATGCAGGGGGTGGATAATATTGTTCCGGTGGATGTTTATGTTAGCGGTTGCCCTCCACGCCCAGAAGCTTTGCTTGATGCGATGATGAAATTACAGGATAAAATCGGCAAAGAGTCTTCTGTTAAAGCCCTTACCAAATCTGCCTCTGCAGTATCAAGTTAACCAGCGATGATCGATCAGGACTTCATCGATGAATTGCTCGTAAAGCATGAGTACCTCAGCTTAGTTAGTCATGAAGACTGTTTAACATTATCCTGTAATCGTGACCACTGGCTTAATTTTGCTTCCTACCTCAGTTTAGAAGAAACCTTTGATCTCTTGGTTGATTTAACCGCCATTGACCATGGTGAAGATGCAGAAGTCCGTTTCTCAGTCGTTTGTCACTATTACTCCCGTGTTCATCATGATTACATTCGTGTTCATGTTGAGTGTGCGAGCAATGAAAACCCTGAAATTCTCTCTATATCTTCCGTGTATCCCTCTGCAGATTGGCATGAACGGGAAACTTTCGACATGTTTGGGATTCGATTTACGAATCACCCGAACATGAAACGAATCCTAATGTGGGATGAATATCCTTATTTTCCATTGAGGAAAGAATTTCCATTGGCTGGAATCGATACGCCATTGCCAGCACCTGATGTAGTTGAGGTCACGGATGCATCGGTTGAACCTGCTCCTATGATGGGAGGGCCCTTTGTTTCCTCTGGAAGTGGTCCAATGAGTGATTCTGAACCTAGGGCAAAAGATGAAAGTTGGACTGAAAAATCAGAAAAACCAGTATGAGTCCAACTACTACTAAAGAAATTTCTATCGGGGATGTGGCCGCCCGTGAAGCGGCAGGCATAAACCAGATGGATGGCGAGGATCGCATGGCATTGAATGTGGGTCCATCTCACCCGACCACCCATGGCGTACTTCGCTTGATCTTAGAATTAAACGGGGATTTGATTGAGAAGTGTGAACCCGTACTTGGCTACCTCCATCGTGGAGATGAGAAGATTGCCGAAAACATGACTTATAACCAGTTTGTTCCCTACACGGATCGGCTTGATTATCTTTCTCCCTTGGCCAACAACGTGGCTTATGCAATTTCAGTAGAGAAATTGACAGGACTGGAATTGCCAGAAAGATGCCAAGCAATTCGTGTTCTTGTTTGCGAACTTGCCCGGATCTCGAGTCACCTTCTAGGCATGGGTGTTTTTGGTATGGATGCAGGAGCATGGACGCCTTTCATGTATACCTTCACGGAGCGAGAAAAGCTTTACACGCTCTTCGAAGAATTGACTGGAGCACGATTCACTACGAGTTATACAAGAATCGGCGGGGTTGCTAGGGACATCCCAGAAGGCTGGCTTGATCGTGTATCCAAGTTTTGCGATGAGCTCCCTTTTGCAACGGATGAGGTCGAGAAGTTGCTCACTAGAAACCGAATCTTTCTTGATCGGACCGAAGGAATTGGTCAGATAACCAAGGAGGATGCTTTGGCATACGGATTGACGGGTCCAAACTTGCGTGCTTCCGGTATCGATTTAGACCTTAGAAAAGATAAGCCTTACTCTGGATACGAGAAATATGATTTTGATGTACCTATTGGTACAAGGGGCGATTGTTATGACCGTTATCTTGTAAGAATTGAGGAAGTCCGCCAAAGTATCCGCATCATCAAGCAGGTCATAGCAGATTTTCCTTCGGGTGCTTGGTATGCAGAAGATGCAAAGAAAATCTTCGCCCCACCCAAAGAAAAGATTTTAAGTAGCATGGAAGAATTGATTCAAAATTTTATGATCGTCACAGAGGGTCCTCAAATCCCATCGGGTGAAGTCTATTTTGAAGCCGAAAATCCAAAAGGTGCGCTTGGTTTTTATATTGTTTCTAAAGGAGGTGGCGTTCCATACCGAATGAAAATTCGGGCACCAAGTTTTTGTAATCTTAGTATTCTTGAAAAACTGGTTCCGGGACATCAACTTTCAGATATCACGGTCATCCTTGGTAGTTTGGATTTCGTAATGGGAGAATGCGATCGGTAACAATTCAAGATGAATCTTTCTGCAGATACCATACAAGAAATCGATCAAATAATTCCGAAATATCCGGAAAAGAGAAGTGCTGCATTGATGGTCATTCACCTCATTCAGGATGAAATTGGTGCAATTGATCTTGAAGCCTGCGAATGGATTGCACAGAAGTTGGAAGTTCAACCTATAAACATTCAAGAGTTGATTACTTTTTATCCCATGCTTCGGGAAAAGCCTTGGGGTAAAAAACACCTCCGTGTTTGCCGTACTTTACCATGTGCCTTACGAGGTTCTTATGCAACCTGCCAATCTTTGGAAAAGAAATTAGGCGTGAAGGAGGGTCATGTTAGTGATAACGGTGAATACTCCTTAGAATTTATGGAGTGTTTAGCAGATTGCGGTGAAGGTCCGGTAGTTATGGTGGATGAACAAACCTATGAAAATGTCGATGCCGAGAAAGCAGTACTTCTTGCGGATCTTTTGCTTAAGGGTAAACTAGATAGTTCCAAAAAATTTGTTAGTTACGAACAAGCTTTGGTTAGCGAGTCTAAAACCAAGGCGTCGGTAAAATCTAAATCTTCCAAGAAATGATCAAAAAGAACACACCAAAGGAAAGAAGAATTATTCTTAAGCATGCGGATGATCCCAAATACTCCAATCGGATCGATTGTTACCTTCGCGAAGGTGGGTATGCCATGCTTAAAAAATCTTTAAAGATGAAACCCGAAGAAATTGGAGAAGAGGTTCTTCAATCCGGAGTTCGTGGTCGTGGGGGAGCAGGTTTTCCCGCTGGAATGAAATGGAAGTTTTTGGACCGAAAATCTGGGAAGCCTATATACCTCATTTGTAATGCTGACGAGTCCGAGCCAGGAACCTTTAAAGATAGGCAAATTATCCATAAGGATCCTCACCAATTGATTGAAGGAATGATGATTGCGGCCTACGCCATACAGGCAAAACAGGCTTTCATTTATATACGTGCCGAGTTTTTTGAAGGTGCCAAAATTCTAGAACGTGCCATTGAAGAGGCTAAGGAAAAAGGCTTTTGCGGAGAAAAAATTCTAGGCAGTAAATACAGTTGTGACCTAGTGGTTCACCGCGGAGCAGGAGCTTACATTTGCGGAGAAGAGACGGGTTTAATTGAATCCCTTGAAGGGAAACGACCAAACCCGCGAATTAAGCCACCTTATTTTCCTGCTGTATTAGGACTCTATCAATGTCCCACGATTGTAAATAATGTCGAAACTTTATGTAATGTTAAGCATGTCTTGGAAATCGGCGGCAAGGCCTTTTCTGAAATTGGTAAGCCCAACAATACCGGTACCCGAATCTGGTGTGTCTCTGGTCATGTAAAAAAGCCTGGTTATTATGAGTTCGAATGTGGTGCCCTTACTCTTGGAGAAATGATCTACGATGTTTGTGGTGGATTACTTCCGGGGCGTTCCCTACAAGCGGTTATTCCTGGTGGCTCGTCATCCAAAATATTAAGGGCTGACGAAAGGTTTTCTGGAAAATTAAAGGATGGCACTGAGTTTGACTGGGGAGTTGAGGATATCCCTCTTGATTTTGACGGACCGATGGCAGCCGGTACTATGTCAGGTTCTGGTGGAATTATCGTGATGGACGACTCCGTGGATATGGTTGAAGCTATGGCAAATATCAATGCTTTCTATGCTCACGAATCATGCGGGCAATGCACACCATGCCGAGAGGGTTCGCTTTGGATGCGAAAGATTACCAAAAGAATGTGTGATGGAGGTGCAAGAGAAGAGGATGCTGATCTTTTATTGTCCGTGGCCAATCAAATCGAAGGTCGTACCATTTGTGCATTTGGTGAAGCGGCAGCTTGGCCGACTCAAAGTTTTATTGCAAAATTCCGTGATCATTTTGAAGACAAGGCTAAGAATCCTGAGAGAAAAAAGTCTTCCCTGCAATTGATTTAACTCACTATGATTTCTCCTAAAAATGGCAAAGTGGTCCCAATCGTCCTTGATGGTAAGGATGTGGAAGTTCCAGAGGGAATAAACCTAGTTGAAGCCGCTGCACTTCACGGAAAAGAAATTCCTCACTATTGTTATCATCCCCAGCTTAGTGTGGCTGGTAATTGTAGAATGTGCTTAATCGAAATGGGTACCCCCATGAGGGATCGAGCTACTGGAAATTCAATACTCGAAGACGATGGTAGCCCTAAGATAGGTTGGGTTCCTAAGCCCGTTATTGGGTGTGCTACCAATGTATCTCCAGGGATGCATGTAAAAACGGAATCTAAAAATGTTTTGGATTGCCGAGAGGGAATTATGGAATTTCTTCTGGTTAATCACCCCTTGGACTGTCCGATATGTGACCAAGCCGGTGAATGTCGTTTACAGGAATTTGCCACAGATTATGGCCGTGGATACAGCCGTTATGTTGAGCGTAAGAATGTAAAGCCCAAAAGAACCCGTCTGGGTCCGCGCGTCACATTAGACGATGAGAGGTGCATTTTGTGCTCAAGATGTATTCGTTTTTGCCAAGAAGTGCCCAAAGATGATGTTCTTGGTTTTGTGGATCGTGGAAGTTTTTCCACCCTAACCTGTTTTCCTGGTCGTGAATTAGACAACAATTATTCCCTGAATACAGTTGATATTTGTCCAGTTGGAGCTTTGACCAGTTCGGATTTCCGATTTAAGATGCGGGTTTGGTTCTTGAAGGAGTCTACTAGTATTTGTCAGGAAAGCAGTGCTGGCTGTAATACCACGGTGTCCAGCCGGGAAGGGGAAATTTTTAGAATTACACCTCGGAGAAACGATCATGTAAATGACAGTTGGATGACAGATAGTGGTCGGGAGCTTTACAAGTCGGTCAAGTCGAGTGAGCGAATTTATTCCGCCCGCATCAAAAATGATTCGACCACAAGCGATGCGGCACTTTTGGAAGCCATTCAAATCCTGAAAGGTAAATCTCTGGGAGTGGTTGGCTCTTGTAAATCAAGTTTGGAGGAACAACATCTCTTGGCTCAGATTGCTAAAAAGACCAAAGCAAAGCAATTTCTTCGGGGACACTTTGGAGAAGATGATGGCATTCTGCTTTCTGCAGACCGAACCCCAAACCTTCGAGGAGCCTTGATCACAGGATTAACCAAAACTTATCCGGAGGATCATCTCTCTGCACTCTCCCTTGCAATTCAAAAGAAAAAAGTGAACGCCATCATCGTGGTGGGCGAAGACCTTTTGGATTCCAAAGTGGATCAGGCTTTGCTTTCTAACATCCCGGTAGTTTTTATTGGTACTCACGAAAATAAGACTTCTCGCATTGCTAAAGTGGTTATTCCAAGCCTTACTGTATTTGAGAAATCCGGAACTTTTGTGAATCGGGGTTTTTTTGCCCAAGCTTTCAATCAAGTGGTTCCTGGGCCAGCAGGAGTGTTGCCAGACTTGAACATACTAGCCAGAATAAAAAACGGATTAGTCGAGGATTTAGAGCAGTCTGCTGATATCAATCTCATATGGGATGAAATGTCCAGTGTAAGAAATTCGGTTCTAAAAGAAGTTTCCTTCACTCAAGTAAAGAAGGCACCGGTTTTATTGAACGGTTCGAAGTGGTCTGATTTACCTTTTGTTGAAAAAGATGCCTTGCATTATCAATCCTCAGGAAAAATTAGAGTCAAAGGATGATCGAATTCATGCAATCTTTGGAAATATGGCAAATCCTTGCCATTAAGATTGTTTTTGCTTTGATGATGATAGGTGCAGTTATGACCATGGCTGGGTATTCCGTTTTGGCCGAAAGAAAAGTCAGTGCTTTGATGCAGGGAAGATTGGGTCCAAATCGAACGGTCCTTCCAATTATTGGGAGTGTTCCCATCATAGGTCCTTTTTTGCAAGGTTTAGGAATCTTTCAACCGCTTGCGGACGGGTTGAAGTTCTTATTCAAAGAGGAAATTGTTCCCGGACATGTTAATAAAATTTATTATTACTTGGCTCCGATCATTGCATTGGTACCTGCTTTGACCACGATGACGGTTCTTCCCTTTGGAGAATTTTTCACGGGGGCAGGTGAAACAATTCCCTTGATGCTTGCAGATTTGGATGTCGGTATTCTTTTTATCCTCGCGGTTTCTTCTCTTGGAGTCTACGGGATTGTCTTAGCGGGTTGGTCTTCCAACAGCAAATATCCATTTCTCGGTGGTATTCGATCCTCAGCCCAGATGATTTCTTATGAGCTTGCGATGGGTCTTTCTCTGCTACCGATTTTTTTGTGGGTTAGTAAACCAGGAGTTGAAGTATCTGCTCTAAGCTTGGTCGAAATCGTAAATTCTCAGCATCAAGCCAATTGGCTTTTGCTCGTGCAACCCGTCTCGGCTCTTATCTTTTTGATCGCTTTATTTGCGGAAACTAATCGCTTGCCTTTTGATATGCCTGAATCAGAGACGGATCTTGTTGGTGGATTTCACACGGAATATGGAAGTTTCAAATTCGGAATTTTCTTCGTTGCTGAGTATGCCCATATCGTCATCGGTTCCGCTATTTTTACGATTATCTTTCTCGGTGGTTGGCATTTTTTGCCCTGGATGTCTGATCCATGGCCTGCAAATTGGGTAGGAACAATTTTGGGGGTTGGTTGGTTCCTTACTAAAACCGTTGGGCTTATCTTTTTCTTTATCTGGATACGATGGACATTACCCCGATTCCGTTATGATCAGGTTATGGATTTGGGTTGGACCAAGCTTTTGCCTTTGGCTTTGGCAAATCTTTTATTTTATATCGTTTTAGTAACTTGGCTCGACCAGTCAGCACTTTAAACCAAATATCTCATGGCAAAAACAGTAGTCTTAGAACGCAAGCCCCTTTCGCTTTCCGAACGCACCTATTTGCCCCAGATTGCCACGGGTTTGAAAACCACGTTTTCTAATATGTTTAAGCCAAAGGTTACCCTTCAGTATCCTGAAGAGAAACCAGTAATTCCACAGAATTATCGGGGTATTCCGACCTTGGTGAAAGACCCCAACGGTAGAGAAAAATGTGTGTCTTGCCAACTTTGTGAATTTGTCTGCCCACCCAAGGCGATACGAATAACTCCAGGTGAAGTACCGGAAGAGGATTTGGATCGGGAACATGTTGAAAAAGCCCCTCAGGAATTTGAAATCAACATGTTACGCTGTATTTACTGCGGATATTGCCAAGAAGTATGTCCTGAGGAAGCGATTTTCCTGCAACAAGAGTATTCTTCTTCCGGGTATTCCCGTGAAGAATTGATTAATAAAAAAGATAAACTCTATGAACTTGGTGGAGTTCTTCCAGACAAGCACTACAAGTGGGACAAAAAGAAAAAAGCTGAATTAGAGGGTAATTCTCACTAAGCCTTTTTTGATGTTGAGAGTTTTTCATCTTTAAGATGTGCTAACTCGAACTTCTTGAAATGAGTGCCTTCATTTAGTTATCAATCGTGAATTTTGTAGATTTGTTATTTCTGGGTTTTGCCACTTTAGCATTAGGTGGTGGTATTTTGATGATTTTTTCTCGTCATCCAGTATCCGCTGCTCTGTTTATGATCATTTCAATGGTCAGTGTTGCCGGGCTGTTCGTTCTTCTGGAAGCCTTTTTCTTGGCTATTCTTCAAGTTTTGGTTTACGCGGGTGCGGTCATGGTTCTGTTTCTCTTTATTATTATGCTGCTTGATGTCGGACCAGAGGGAGCAAAAAGTTCAAGGTTGAAACTTGTCTCTGGATTTGCGGGCGTTGCATGTTTTTCCATTTTGATCGTTTTGAGCTTACTTTTAGTTTTTGATTCTAGTCCAATTTCTCAGGCTAGTACCCTTTGGCCTGCTCTTGATCAAAACTCATTAGTAAATGGAGAAAACCTGGTTTTTTCCACCCGAGTGAAAAGTTTCGGCTTTGGACTTTTCACCAAATATATGCTTCCAATACAGGTTGCTGGTTTTTTGCTCTTAGCTGCGATGGTTGGAGTGATTATACTTAGTAAAAAGGTAATTCGGGAAGAGAAAGTTTAGCAACGGATGGAATCAATCACCCCTCAGCATTTTTTAATCTTAGCGTTCTTGCTCTTTGGGGTTGGATTTCTGGGTGTGGTGATTCGGCGCAATCTTTTGTTAGTTTTAATGTCTTTAGAACTAATGCTAAATGGGGTAAATGTTGCTTTGGTTACTTTTTCCAGAACAGGTCAGAATCTAGACGGCAGCTTATTTGTTTTCTTTATCATGACAGTTGCAGCTGCTGAAGTTGCAGTTGGTCTTGCCCTCCTTGTTGCACTTTATAAAAAACGCCGAAGTATTTTCTCTGAAGATGCCGGTTTGTTACAGAATTGACAGAATGGAATCGGTAATACTCAGCCTTCTTTTACTGCCCTTACTTTCTTCTTTGGTTACTTTACTTTTCCTTCGTAATCGCGGGAATGTTGCGGCTCTGCTATCGGTTGCAACGGCAGGAGGTATTCTGGTTTTCTCCCTATATCTTATCATTGCTACAGGTAAGGGCATGTACGCTTGGGAAATGTCTTGGTTAACCTTGGCTGGTTGGGAATTGAAATTAGGTTTTTTAATCGATGGTTCTGCTCGTTTGCTTCTTTTTGTGGTCTCTTTCGTTGGTTTTCTAATTCATGTCTTTAGTTTAGGCTACATGCATGATGATGGCGCGAAAGCCAGGTATTTTGGTGGACTTTCGATATTCATGTTTTCCATGCTTGGAATCACGCTTGCTGACAACCTGATCATGATCTTCGTCTTTTGGGAACTTGTGGGCTTTAGTTCCTACCTGCTCATCGCCCACTACTTTTCAACCAAGGAAGCAGCAGAGGCATCGAAGAAAGCTTTTATTGTAAACAGGGTTGGTGACTTTGGCTTCTTGATCGGGATTGTTCTATCTTACTGGACTTTTCAGACTGTAAATATCCAGGAACTCAAAGCTTTGGTCGATTTTGACCCTAACCTGATATCTACGACCTTGTGCTTGGCACTAGCCTGTGGCTTTATCGGTAAATCTGCCCAGTTTCCTCTCCATGTCTGGTTACCCGACGCAATGGCTGGTCCCACTCCAGTTTCTGCCTTAATTCATGCAGCAACTATGGTTGCTGCTGGCATATATTTACTTTTTAGAATTGATTTTCTTTTCACGGGCGATGCCCTGACTCTTCTTGCTTTCCTTGGAGCAGCGATGGGATTATTCGCTGGTTTTTGTGCTCTTGGTCAGAGAGATATTAAAAAGATTCTTGCTTACTCAACCCTTTCACAACTTGGCTATATGGCTGCAGCCTTTGGTTTGGGAATGCCGGGCATTGCGTTATTTCATCTGATGACCCACGCTTTTTTTAAAGCTTTAATGTTCTTGGGTTCCGGTTCAGTTATTCATGCATGTCACCACGAACAGGATATTTTCAAGTATGGTGGATTGCGAGAAAAGATGCCCATAACTGCCCTTACCTTTTTGGTTGGTGTACTGGCGATATCAGGGGTTAATTTCCTATCTGGTTATTTTAGTAAGGACGCAATACTTTTAGGCGCATACAACGAAAATATGATTATTTTTGTTTTGCTCTACGCTGGGGCTCTTTTGACTTCGCTTTATATGTTCCGCCTCTATTTTCTAACCTTCGAGGGACAGCCACGATCCAATGATTCTAAGAATGCACATGAAAGTTCTGCCCTGATGACTGTGCCACTGATTGTGTTGGCTTTTCTTTCAATAGTTGGCGGATACCATTCTTTATATCCAACTTCGATATCGGGTGTACTTTTACCTGACATCGAACGGGTGGCAGCTATGCCGAACCATCTTTGGATGATCGTTCTAGGTACCAGTGCTTGGATTGTGGGCAGTTTAACCGCGAAATACTTATACGGGCGGGGAGGGAAGAATGAACCATTACTTACCCGATTCCCCACTTTTTATGATCTATGTAAAAGTAAATTGTTTTTCGATGAAATTTACGGTTTCTATGTTTCAAAGATTCAAGACCCCTTTGCCCGTTTTATCGAAGTGATGGAACTCCTTTTTATTTCCGGTCTCATGGTGCGGGGTTCTGCTGGAATTTCAGGCTTATTCGCCCTGCTTGGAAAAGCCTGTTATGTCGGAAAAATTCACGCCTATTCCTTTTGGTTCATTCTTGGCACCATTGGATTTCTTGCTTATGCGGTTGGGATCTTTGGAGATTAGAAGAGGATGCCTTCTATGACCATCGATCAATTTCTTCTTCTGGGTTCCATTGTGATTCCAGCAGTAGTCTCGCTGTTATTATTCAGTGGTTTATTCCGCACCAAAGATTCGGTACAAAAGCTCGCTTATGTAGCCTTCCTTTTTCCATTTCTGGCAGGAATCATTTTATTTTTCCGTTTTGACCACGGGATTGATGGCTATGCTTTTGAATTGCGAAATTCCCGCATGGGTCTACAAGAACTTAAAATTAACTTCCACCTTGGATTAAATGGAGTTTCCTCTCCTCTTTTCGCCATGGCAGGAATCGTCGGACTCGGTGCTGGCTTGGTTGCAATTCACTCTGGAGTTGATCGCCTCCCTTTATATTTGGCTCTTCTAGCCTTAATGCAATCAGGCTTAATGGGCTTATTTGCAAGTGTGGATCTTTTCTTTTACTACCTATTTCACGAGTTTGCCCTGATCCCGACCTTTATCATGATTGGTATATGGGGTGGCCGTGATCGCCGCAGTGTGGCTCTAGAAATTACTATCTACCTCACTTTAGGTGCCTTGCTCTCCTTGGGCGGTTTAGTTGTTTTAAATACTTTTGCCGATGCAGATAGTTTTGATTTCCCTTCTTTATCAAAAGCCTTAGCGGAGTCTGGCATTTTCGAATCAACCAAGTCCAAAATCTTTGGTCTGCTTCTATTGGGCTTTGGTATTCTTGTAGCTCTTTTTCCTTTTCACACCTGGGCTGCACGCGGTTATGAAACCGCACCAACTCCGGTTTCCATGCTACATGCTGGAGTTTTAAAGAAATTTGGTCTTTATGGACTTGTTCAAGTTGCAGCCCCTTTACTTCCTGAAGCAGCCCAAGAATGGAGTTCGCTTTTGTTATGGTTGGCTCTTGGGAATGTCCTCTTTGTTGGAATGGTTGCGATTGCACAAACCAACTTGAAATCCATGGTTGGAAACGGTTCCGTTATGCACATGGGTTACTGTTTTTTAGGAGTTGGGGTTTGTAGTTCGTTGGGTGCCTCGTCTGCGATCATGTTAATGGTAGCTCATGGTCTCTCGGTTTCTCTGATGTTTCTGCTTACTCAGTTCATCTATCGAAGGACATCTACGCATGAGATGTCAGAGATGGGAGGCTTGGCAAAACAAACTCCGATACTTGCCTGCTTTTTCGTAGCCGCCTCCCTTGCCACCATTGGTCTCCCAGGATTTGGAAATTTCTGGGGAGAGTTTGGTGTGTTTCTTTCTCTGGGTGAACAAGTAAATAACCGAATCTTTCTGTTCCTTGCAGCCCTTGGAATCATTATTTCCGCAATTTTTGGATTACGTGCTGTAGCTCGTATATTTTTTGGTCTTGCCAGTGATGAGTTACAAACCATTGAGAAAAAGACTCCTCTTCATGATCTAAATTTGACCGAAATGATTCCAGCCAGTGTCATCTTGATCGCTCTTTTATGGATTGGATTATGGCCCCGTACGATTTCTCCTCGAATTGATGCAGAGATTGAGCGCAGATATGAAAGTGCCGAAAAAATAGCTTCTCGAAATTCAATTCTTCCCTGTTGTCCAATAAACGATTCAAATGGGAGTAATTCGACTTTCTTTCAACCCCTAGATTAAGATGGAAGCTTATTTACCTTTTTCTCAGGATAATCTATGGTACGAAATTTGGCCGGAGCTTGCACTTGCAGTTGGCTCTTTGGTTGTTTTGGGAGTTAATCTTTTTTCTAAATCCGATTCAAAGACTGGATTTTCTGGTGTTTTGGCGATTTGTTTTCAGGCTGGTCTTTTAGTTTTTCATCTCTTCGATTATCTTGCCTGGCATCATACTTTTGATCGGATTACTTTTTCGGGCATGCTTAGCCATGGGATTCAAGGAGATGTAATGCGGAGTTTCTTTCTTTTGGCTTCGTTACTAGTCTCACTTATCGGGCATCGTTATATCCTCAAACATTCTTTGCGAATTGGCGAATTTCACCATTTGGTGATGTTGGCTTCTGCTGGACTAATGCTTCTTTGCCAAAGTAGTCATTTTCTTATGCTTTTTGTTGCATTGGAATGTGTCGCTTTGTGCTTTTACGCCTTGGTTGCCTTTAATCGCGAATCCGCAAAATCCCTTGAGGCTGGTATCAAATATTTAATATTTGGAGCTTTAAGTTCTTCCTTTTTACTCTTTGGAATTGTTTTATTATACGGAGTCGGAGCCAATCCAGAAGTATGGGGTGCTTCTTTCCCGGGATCAGAGGCACGGGATGCGCTCTCCTTCGATTATTTGGGTGACCTTATTCGCGAAAATCCAGATCACCTACTCCTACGAACTGGCATAGTTCTGATTATTGCTGGTATCGCATTCAAAATTGGTGCTGCTCCTTTCCAAATTTGGGTGCCCGACGTTTATCATGGTTCACCGATGCCAATCACTGCATTCCTCTCCGTTTCTTCGAAAGCGGCTGGTTTTTTTGTACTTTTGAATCTGGTTAATGGTCCCTTTGCCGGTGCCAAAGATTTTCTACTTCCATTATTAGGCTTCGTTGCCACCTTTACCATCTTCTTTGGCAACTTGGCAGCTTGTGCCCAACGAAACATCAAACGAATGCTCGGTCTCTCTGGAGTCGCTCATGCGGGTTATCTGTTGGTTGCGATCATGGCATCTTTGATTTTTCCGGGTGATAGTGATCGTGCGGTTTGGGTTCTTTTCTTCTATATGTTTGTCTACTTAATTGCTTCCTTCTCGGTCTTTGGCGTGATGAGCCTTGCTGATCTCAAAGACGATAACGAACATGAGTTTGCGGATTACGAAAATTTAGCCCGTAAACATCCTTTATTTGGTTTCGCCCTAGTCTGCGGCATTGGTTCTCTTGCTGGAATTCCTCCTTTTGCCGGTTTTATTTCTAAACTTCTCCTGGTCAGTGTCGCCGTAGAGGCCGGGCTTTATTTTTCGCTCGCTGCGATGATTATTGGTGTAGTGATTTCGATTTATTATTATTTTGGCTGGGTACGAGAGATTACCTTTCATCCAAGGCCTATAGTCAAGGACGACGAGCCCAAGCACGATCCATGGAATAAACTTTCTGAGATAGGAGTGATCAAATTCGTTTTGATTACCTTGACCGTTGTTTCCTTAGTCTTCGGAATTTGGCAAGGCCCTTTCGGGGATACTTTCTGATTCCCTGTATTAAACTTGCGTAATTCAGAAACTTTTAAATCATCTATAAAATAGCCCGGGTGGCGGAATTGGTAGACGCGCCAGATTTAGGATCTGGTATCCCATGGATGTGAGGGTTCGACCCCCTCCTCGGGCACCATATTTTAGAATCCTTTAATGCTTTCTGGTGCACTCTTTCTTTGTTCTTCTTCTTTTGCCCGGGCAAGGGCTAGATCAAAATCAGAAGAGAAAAATATCATCGATGAATTACCCAGTATTTTAGCCTTTGTAGTTTGATCATTACGGATGAAATCGTGCTGAAAGCAACTCGCAGTTTGAATCGATACTTCTTTACTTGTTTCTACCCAAAAAGAATTTTCCCTCTGGAAATCTAAAAGATGATTTTTTTCAAATTCGTCAATCTTTCCATTTTTTTGATAGACTTCCAAAACACTTACCCCTTTATAGTAGATAACATGGAGTACCCATCCTTCGGGAACTCGATTTTCCAGCTCAGATGGCTTGGGCCTTCTTCCATCCAATGTTTTATAATAAAGTCTAATTTCAGTGGAGGATGGGAAATAAGGCTCAAATTTTAAGTAGGTAACACCTTTTTGTTTTTGCATAACGAGCTTATCCTCTTTGATCTGCAGACCACCGGATCGAAAAAGTCTTATTTCTAATTTAGATCTCTCCTCTCCAACTCGGGCTTGAACTTCCATTGAAGTCAAAGCTAAAATAAAAAAGAACCATGGGAAGTTAAAAAAATAAAATACCTTTTGCATGAGTTAAGAAAAACAAGAGGGGATTATTAGTAAATAAAGAAAAATTCAAGCGAACAAAGGAAGAAGTATAATAAATATCTTATTGAATCAGATATTTAGGACCAAAAATCCAGTCTTGCTAAGTATTAAGTGTTAAGCATGATTCATTTTATGAGAAAATTTTGCCTTTCTATATTAAGACAAGGATGGTTAGGCGTGCCGATCTTTTTGATAGGACTCGTATCCTTGGCTTACAGCCAATTTGCCCAAGATGAAAAAGCTCAAGCTTTGTCCGCAGACGACCTATCCCAGTCCGTCGGGAAATCTCTTAAAGATATCAAAGATAGACTGTTTGAATTGAATCAAAAAGCTTCCGCCAATGCTTTTTCGGCAAAGGAAGAAAGCATTCGTCGTAACCTTGGCCAGGTTGAGGATGCTAGTGAAAAAGATCGGGTCACTTCAAACCTCAATGCAGTATCTGAAGCATGGAAACTTCGGGTTGAGGATATTACCAAGGAATCTTCTAATGTGGAAGGAAGGTTACAGGAGGCTGAAAATATTTATGCAGATTTGGAGGATAATTTTGCTGGGCGACTGGAAGAAGCGTTGCCAGCTTTGGAAGTAGTCCAGGAAAACTTAACTCGCACCGCCGTAGAACTGGACGCTTTGGAAAAGTTGTTATCGAACGCTGCTAACGATGCAGTTTCAGGTCTTAATACTTTGATCAGGGAAAGTGAATTTAGCCAAGTTGTGGATAATACTCCTCCCATTCCTGTTGCACAAGGACCAAGTCCTGTGACGGAAACAGGTCGAAATTTATCTGCTGTTATACAAGCAACCGAGGCGGTTCCTCTAAATGGTGATAGTCGGTTTGGCTCGGAAATTAAACGGGAGTCAGGAGAAGTGCTTTCTGCAAATCAATTAAACTCGGATATGTCTGACGATATGATTCGAAAACTTAAAATGGAATTGGAGAACTCCAAGTCTATGCAAACCGAATTATCAACCGATACTGCAAATTTGCAAAGTGATCTCAGGAAAGCTTACCGAGAAATTGTTTCCTTACAGTCTAACCTTAGAGAATCTGAAATGATGGTAGATGAACTGGAAAAAACAAAAGATTCGTTGTGGAAAACCAGTGACGGTCGGTTACCAAGTGCCGATACTGTAAGTAAGCAAATTACCCAGCTTCAAAAAGATCTAGAACTCACGAAAAGTGATTTGAGGCAATCACGACAATCCTTGCTGCTTGAGCAAGAGCGATCAAATTCAATGATTCGTTCCATTACTTCAGAACTTGATCGGACACGCAGGCAACTTGATGAAGCTCGTGTTGCCGCAGTTTCTTCCGGAGCAGACTCAGGAAGATTACTACTTTTAGAAAGAGAACTGAGTCAGACTAAACGGGCCTTGCAGATGGCTAGAAATGCACCTGATGATTCTTCCTCAGAAACCTACCTAAATCTTCAGGATGAATTGCGCAAAGCGATGGGGGAAATCGCCAGAATGCAAGTCGAACTTGGACAGAAAGACGATTTAGAAAAGCAATTGCTACAGCTTCGTAGTTCTTTGGAGGAAGTAGGGGACAGTCCATCCCGTTCCGCAAGTCCTGCATATGTTAATAAACTCCTCATAGATTTGAATGCAGCAAAAAGGGAGGTTGCCAAAGCAAAGGCATCTAACCAGCAGGAACGGCGTGATTTGGCTGAGAGAGTTATTACTTTGGAAAACGAATTGCAAGCAACGCAGATTGAATTAGAGAAGACTACTCTTGAGTTCGCAAACACTAAAGAAAGCATTGCGAAAAGAGAATTTGAATTTGCTACTACTATTAAAAAGCTTGAAGAAGATGCCCAGTTGGCACAAGAAGCTTTGGGTAAAGCTTCCTTGGGTCAATTACCAGCGATTCCTTTTGTCAATGAAATGGAAGAGAACCTTGCAGATTCCGAGGCCCGAATGCAATCTTTAGCCGAGCGTTTTGATACGGAACAAGCAAGAGCATCTGAAGTGATTGATGGTCTTCAGATGGAATTGGATTCCGCTCTTATTCGTCAAAAACAAGCGATTAATGAACTAAATATTCGTGAGAAAACTCTGGGAGGTAAGGATAAAGAAATTGCTCAATTACGTGAGGAGAAGAAGAAATTACAAGAGGAGCTTGATGTGGTTAAGGTAATTGCGGGTCAACTCAATGACTTAAATGAAATTTTAGAGGAAACTAAAGACACACAAAATTCCCAAACAGGTAGTATGGATATGGTTGTATCTTCTCTTCGAGATGAGCTGAATAAGGCAAAAGTGGAGCTAGTATTTGCTTTGGAGGAAAACGATAAGCTCCAACAAGAAGGTTCATTGAAAATAATAAGTTTAGAACAACAACTCGATGATGCTAGGGCTCAATTGATGATGGAAGAAGATAACTTGGTAGAACAAGCCCGGGATTCAAAGGATCTGATGATTGAACTTAAAAGTGAACTGGATGCTGCTAGAGAAGAGATCGCACGGATGAAGACTGCCGGCTTGGGAGATTCCGTCGAAACCCGTCAAGCAGTTTCCCAGTTGCAGGAGGCACTCGGTACGATTCGGGTTCTACAAGAAAGCTTGAATGAAGCTGAATCAGTAAATCTTGAAGTCGATAACCTCAGATCTGAACTTGCCAATGCTATGTCAACCCAGCTCAACGAATTGCAGAAATCAGAGGACGAAAAGATAAGCCTCCAACAAAAGGTAAATGGCCTTGAAGCCGAGATTGAAATTCTTCGAGAGCAGGGTTCAGAGTCCAGTCTTGCTCAGAAACAGATCGTTGCGGATTTAAAAGTGAAATTAGCATCCACCGAGGCTTTAGTATCTGATTTAGAGCTTAGATTAAAAGATTCAGAGAGTCTCGGTGTCACATCCCTGGTTGCCTTAGAAGATGAATTGAGTAAGGCTCGGTTACAAAACGAGGAGTTGCTGATGGAGTTGGACAATAATCAAGATGCAAAGACTAGAACCGTAGAATTACTGGAAAAGGAACTGGCCAATGCAATGAATCAATTGGATCAACTTGAAAATCGAAATGATTCAAGTGAATTGAATGAATTACGGATAGAAAATCAAAATTTACTGGAAAGAATCCAATCGAAGAATGCATCAATGATCATTTCTGATGACGAGAGAAATCTGTCGACCGTAGGTGACGAAATTTCCGATAAAGATAAATCCGACCAAACAATTTTGGAGCTAGAAGCAAAGCTGGAAGATGCGATTCAGGAGTTGTCTAAGCTTGAAGGAATCACGGATAATCAAGGAAGGTATCCTCCTCTTGAAGAAAATGGGGAAGCGCTTTCCAAGCTTGAAGATGAACTTGCCTCTGCAGAGGGAACCATCGTTCAGTTACAAAACAAACTTTTAGATCAGGATGCCAAGAGCCAAGAGCTCTTTGAAGAACTTTCTCTCGCAACCCGTAAAGTATTGGATATGGAAAAATTGATGAGCGGGCAAGAACCTGATGATATGGTTTTAAATAGTTCAGTTTCTGGATTTGCTGAGCTTGAAGAAGAATTAGCGGCTTCCAAGTTATTAACTGTTCAACTTAGGGAAAAAAATGAGCAGGAAAAGAAGCAAAGAGAACTCATCGAAAAAAGACTTTCTACAGCCTTGAATAATTTGAATTCGATTGAAGCTGGTCTGGCTAACCCAACTAGCTTAGAAGATAAAAGTTTGGTAGATGAATTACAGACCCTTTTAAGGGAAAAAGATGGCATGATTGAAAATCTTGAAGGAAAGCTAACCTCTGCCGTTGAAGAGATCACGAACAAGGAAGCGGAAATTGAGCTTGCCAAGGCAATGCAGGAAACGGGCGATTTATCTGGAGCAAAACCAGACCTAGAAGTTGTGAATGCTTTGCAAGGAGAGATTGATTTGCTGAAAGTAGATTTAGAAGAATTAAGATTAGAAAGTGAGAACGGTTCTTTGCAGGGTGATGAAATGAAAAGTTTACAACAGCAACTCCAAGATGCAGTTGCGGAGAGTATGGAAACGCAAATGGAACTGGTTGAGACCAAGCAGAAACTTGCCGAGCTGGAGCAGAGTCCAAATTCAAATAGCTCGGATGAACAATTAAGAACTTTTGTAGCTCAGGCTAGAGAATCTGAGAAAGAAGCACAGGACCGAATAGACGAGCTTACTGCAGCGCTGAGAGATTCAGAAACCTTACGGAAGGAGATTGAAACTGTTCTTATGGAAAGTGCAGATGCCCAAAAAAATCAGACTCCCATGAATGAGGACCCTATGATAGTTGATCTGCAAAATGAACTGGTCTTGCTTCAACAAGATTTATTGAATGCCAGAAACTTACAGGACCCAATAGTCCCACAACTTCAAAGCGAACTTATTGCTAGCCGTGAGGATAGTGTGCGCTTAAATGAGGAGTTTAAAAATGCAATGCAAGACTTTGGTCGGATTAAAGAACAGCTTGAGATTTTGGAAGCCGAGAATCGAAAACTTAATGAGATTTCTTTAACCCAAGCTCGTGATGAAGCTGGTCAAGCCAATGCAAACTTAAGGTCCGAGCTCAATAAATCACTTTCGGAAATATCAAACCTTAAGAACCAAATAATGGACAGAGACCAGCGGGTACAGAACCTTACTGAGCAACTTGCCATTGCAGAAACTACTCGACCAGGTATTTCCCCTGATAATTCTGCCCTTAGAGCCCAGATCATTCGGCTACAGGGCATGTTTCAAGCGGCAACTGACCGAGAAAGCCAAGCCAACCTACAAGTTCAAAGATTAAATCAAGAATTAACAAATGCGGATCAGAAAATGGCTGCTCTTGAGGATGCAAACCGGCAGGCTCAATCATTGAATCGTGGAGTGCCTTCAAGACTTGGTTCACTCTCCGGTCTTACAACGCAGTCTTCTCAATTTAGTCCCGTACAAATAGCGGAATTAAATTCTCTGCGTGAACAAAATAAAAGATTACAAGAGCAATTTCGATCCCTTGAAAGTGCACCAGGTCGAAGTGATCTTGACCGAAGAATTCAGGATTTAAATCAAAAGAATTTGACTGCTCAAATTCAATTAGATCAAGAAAGGTCACGAGTTCAGGATTTGCGGAAACAGTTGATTGAAGCTCGAGGTATCAAGCAGGAAATTGTTGAGCGTGGGCAATCTGCGAATCTAAAAGTTGATTTGTTAAATGATGAACTTGAAGATGCAAGGGGAAGGATTGGCTCTCTGGAAAAAGCATTGATAGCAGCAAGAGAAGCAATCAGAGTTTTGCAAAAGGGAGGGAATGGTTCATCAACAGTAAAAGTATCCATTCCTGATTCTTCCTTTTCCAACTTGAATCTTTCGGGTAGAAATATCCCTAATCCGCCAAGTGCTTATTCGGGTACTCCAAGTCGGTACAGATCATCGATGCAACAAAGCAGCCAATTTAATCGAATGCGTCCAAATCCTTCCCCACTTTCTTCTTTAAATCGCTCTAGTTCGACTCCTATAAGCCAGTCCTCTTTAAGTGCCCCGGTAGTGCAGAAAGTTCCTTCCGGACAGTCTACGATGCAACTGATGGCAGAGGTTCAGTTCTTGAATAATAAAAAGAGACCTGCTGGCTTCACAGAGTTTTTTCTTGTCCGTAATAGTTTAGACTCAATCATGGAGAGTGCTCGAATCAGAATTCCACCGAATGAAGGGATCTCGTCTTTTGCCGAATTTTGGGCGAGAGCTGTGCAACGGGGATACCGATTCCCTGGAGTTGCAGCCGCCATACGAAATGCTTTAGCCCGCGCTAGTTTGACCAGACTGAAGACCAATTCGATCGGAGTCGCAAATGTCGATAATTTAGAGAGTGGTAGTTACTTCGTGATCGGAGCCTCGACTTTGGGCCAAGTGGGGGTTGTTTGGTCAAAGCAAGTGTCTTTGAAAGGGGGAGAAAATCAAATTTCCCTAGATCTCAGAGATGCTACTTGGGCGCAGTAAATCAATTATCGAAATTGTTTTACAATTCTTAAGTACCTAGAAGATTCAATATCTCCAGATTTTACTGCCTTTTCAAGCCATCCTTCTGCAATTTTATAATCAATTTCTACACCTTGACCAAGAAAGTAAAGAATTCCAATATAACGCAGGGATTCAGATTGATTAAATTCGGCTGCCTTGGTGAACCATTCCATGGCTTTCGTATAGTCTTGGTTTTTGTAGGCTAAAAGACCAAGTTCGTTCATTGCTTCAGAGTCACCACTTTGGGCAGCTTCTTTAAGGAGATTAAGGGCAGCCCCTTCATCTTCACCAGTTGCAATGAATTGCTTAGCTACTTCAACAGAGTTAGCCTCGTTCAAGGGTGCAAAATTATTAATTTCTGATTGCTTTAAGTCTTCCTGCAAAGGGAATCCGTCCGATTTTGAAAATTTTCCACGGTTGTCGACATTGAGTGTGGAATTAATCGCTTTGGAAGCAATTTTGTTGATCGGTTCCTGATCCGACAAGGAGTCTGAATTACCATCTAATCTGAGGAGAATGTTTTCATACCTTCGAAGTTGTAACGCAGCTTCGGCTGAACCGTTCAAAGTTGCACGCCTCAACCACTGTACAGCAAGTTCCAAGTTTTTGATAACACCATCACCCAATGCCAACTTCATTCCGAGTGTAAGCTGCGCCATGGTTAATTCCCTCTCTGCGGCCGCACGAATCCATCGAATGGCATAATCTTCATTCATGTCTAATCCATCCCCAACCGAATAAGCGAGTCCAAGATAAAACATTCCCAGAGGTATTTTATTTTGAGCTGATTTAGAAGACCACTTGAGTGCGAAGTCAGAATCTTTTTTAACCCCAATACCAGCAAAATATATCATTCCAAGAGTTGCTTGTGCGGTTGCAAATTCTAAATCAGCCGACTTTTCAAGGTTTCGAATGGCCTTAGGAATATTACGGGGAGGATTATCCATCTCCATCATACCAAGGCAGTAAAGGGCCAGGGGATCATTTTCCTTACCAAGTTCCCTTAGGTTGGAGTGAAGATAGGCTTCGTCGTATAAAAAGTAGCCCCGTTCTGTATTTCCATCTTCTAATTCAATAGAAGCTAAAGTAGCTAGCCCTATAGCACCTTCTTTGTTGGCAGCCATTCGAGACCATCTCTTGGCCTCTGCTTTGTCAATGGGAAGACCATATTCCCCAGATTTGTAAAATAAGCCTAGGGCACCTTGGTAATAAATATCTCCTTTGAGTGCCTTGGACTGAATGGTTGCAAGAGATTCGCGAAGGATGTTACTTTTTGCTTCTTGCTCCGAGGGAGTAAGAAGTGAGAAGCAAACAAGTAAATAAGAAAGTATTCTACTAATCGTGGAATGCACTTTTATTCGAATGGATTGAAACATAGTGTTATGGGCAGTTCCATTGAAGTCTTAAATAATTGGCAGGTAGGGCAAGACTATTATAAAAGTAAAATTATTCATTATGAGCTTGAAAGAATTCAAAGTATGTAAAAAGTGCGATTTTGAATGGCATGTCAAAGATGGTTCATGTTGCCCAATATGCGAGTCATCAGAGGAATCGGCTGTAGAGAAGGGTGGGGTCTTTGGTACAGGTAAAGATGCAGATAGATGGAGAGATTGGTTTAAGTTATTGGGCCTAGTTGCTTTGGTATATATTATTTTTTACACTATTTCAGGTAGGTAATAATAGGGAAACTAGTAAACAAGTTTAATTATTTTCCAAATCTTTGGGAAGAAAAGGTTGTTCAAATGCGTCCTTAAAATTATACCCGTCCTCAAAATCATCGAGAGAGTCATTTTCTGTTCTTCCCAAAATACCAAAGTCGACCAAATTAAAAACAATATCTCCAAAGTCCCTACACTTTCTAATGTTCCAATGTTCCATGATGGTTAGAGTCATGGGACCAAAACGATCCAGGGCAAAGTCACGAATACCATCAAGCAATTGCATTCCGGAAACATGCCCCTTATTCTTGGACTTATCTTTTTCAAGATTTTTGAGCGTGTGATCCAAGGCCTCCCGGATAAAATAATAAGCTCCCTTTCCATAACGAGGGTCAGTTGCATGAATCTCTTTGATCACTTCTGGAAAATTCTTGTCGCTCATCTTAGTTCAAGGTAGTCAATATAGTAATTTGAGGTTTACACTTTTATTCCAACACCATCAAATTTTAAATGAAAGTTTCTTATTCTAGAGCCAAAGGCCGAGTCTCCTCACATTGTATTACTTGGGTATACAGGAAGAAAAGACATCGAAAATTTTTCAGAAGAAGGATCGATGCAATCCTATTTAAACATGAGAAGGAATCTGAGTTTGGCATAGATGAAAATCAACAAATCGAGAATCAAGTAGTCTTTCATTTTTTGGCAGAAATCAACGAACATTTACAGAAGATTAGTGATCGATTACATACCATCGAGAAATCCGCTGAAGAAAATCAAAGAATGTTGTTGGCAATGCAAAAGCCTGCAGCACCGAAAATATTGAGAGTTTCCGAAGCCTCCAAAGTCTTGAGAGTATCATCAAGGAAATTGTATTACCTTTTGGAAAAGGGGGTTTTTAAACGCTACAAGCTACCTCATACGCGAACAACTTTTATCAAGTTAGAGGAAGTTGAAAAGGCTTTAGGGTCCAAGGGAATTGATGCCCTCATAGAATGAGCTGTTCCGAAGCTTTTTTCTTACTTTTTCTTTGCTTGATTCAGAGGGATATGAAAAGATTACTTATTCACATTAAAGTTTATGAGTAAAAAATTTCCAGGAGGAGTAATTACAGGCGATGGTGTGCAAGCCATTTTTAACGACGCTCAGGAAAATGAGTACGCTTTACCGGCGGTCAATGTGGTTGGCTCTAATACCGTAAACGCGGTTCTGGAAACAGCTGCTGAAGTTAATTCTCCCGTGATGATTCAATTTTCTAACGGTGGTGGTGTTTTCAATGCAGGAAAAAGTCTTTCCAACGAAGGGCAAAAAGCTGCCATTGCTGGTTCGGTATCAGGGGCGATGCATGTACACGCCATGGCGGAAGCCTATGATGTGCCAGTCATTTTGCATACAGATCACGCTGCACGTAAGCTTTTACCTTGGATTGACGGACTTATGGATGCAGGTGAGAAATTTCACCAAAGGGAAGGAAAATCGCTTTACAGTTCTCACATGTTGGATCTTTCAGAGGAACCAATCGAGGATAATTTATCAACTTGTCGAGAATATTTCGTGCGGATGAACGAATTGGATATGACTGTCGAAATCGAGTTGGGTGTTACCGGGGGTGAGGAGGATGGAGTAGACAATACTGATATCGATACCGCAAGACTTTACACCCAACCGGAGGAGGTCAACCAAGCCTACGAAGTTCTATCTGAAGTAAGTAATCGCTTTACAGTAGCCGCTGCATTCGGGAATGTGCACGGAGTTTACAAACCAGGAAATGTGGAGCTTACCCCCAAAATTTTATTAAATTCTCAAGAATTCCTAAAAGAAAAGCATAGTTTATCAGGAAAACCGATTCATTTCGTTTTCCATGGTGGTTCTGGATCCTCCCGAGAGCAAATTCGTGAGGCCATTGGTTATGGGGTTGTTAAAATGAATCTGGATACAGACATGCAATGGGCTTTCTGGGACGGTGTCCATGGATACTATAATTCCAACAAAGATTATTTGCAGGCCCAGCTTGGAAATCCAGATGGTGAGGATAAACCCAACAAGAAATTTTATGATCCGCGTGCATGGTTAAGATCAGGTGAGCAGGCCTTTGTTACCCGGTTGAAAGCATCATTTGATGACTTGAACTGCATCAACCGAAACGCTGGATAATCATCTTTGATGAGTGAGTCTGGTACAGCTCAATCTCTTCCAAAAGGTTCCCTATCGGTTCTAGACCAGCTCAAAAATTATACGATAGTCGTTGCGGACACTGGTGATTTTCACTCGATAAAACAATATGAACCTAGGGATGCTACTACCAACCCCAGCCTGATCCTAAAGTCGGCTAGTGACCCACAGTATTCAGATTTGGTTGATGAAGTAGTTTTCAACGCAAATAAAAAGGGAGTGACTGATGGCGAAGCGGTTATGGATTCACTCCTTGTGAAATTTGGTGCATCTATTCTTGAAATTGTTCCTGGTCGGGTTTCTACTGAGGTTGATGCCCGGCTTTCATTCGATATTAAATCCAGTTTGGAAAAAGCTCGTTCACTCATTGCCCGGTATGAATCATTAGGGTATGATAGAGAGAGGGTTTTAATCAAATTAGCTTCGACTTGGGAAGGAGTTGAAGTTTCTCGGGTTCTTGAAAAAGAAGGAATTCATTGCAACATGACCTTGCTGTTTTCTATGGCTCAAGCGGTGGCATGTGCGGAAGCTAATTCAAAGTTAATTTCTCCTTTTGTTGGCCGTATACTGGATTGGTTTCGTGAAAAAACAGGAAAAGAATACGAAGGTGCCAAGGATCCAGGAGTGTTGTCAGTTACTGAAATCTACAACTATTATAAAAAATTTGATTATTGTACAGAGGTGATGGCTGCCAGTTTCAGAAATACCAATGAAATAAAAGAATTGGTTGGCTGTGACCTAATGACAATCGGGCCCAAGTTTCTAGAGGAAATGCAAAAAGATTATGCTGAAATATCTGAAAAGTTGAATGCTGAAAACTCCCGTAAAAATGATGCAACAAGAATGGATATGAATGAATCCACCTTCCGTCTTTTAATGAACCAAGATGAGATGGCTCATTTTAAATTGGCTGAAGGTATTCGGAAGTTCTCAAATGATGTTGAATCTTTGGGAAGCCTACTCAACGAAAAACTTTCCAAAATCTCCTAGTTTTCTTTGCATCGCATCTAATTAGTTTATTTATCTATTTGCGTTGTTAGTTTTTTTAATTAGGTTTGAACTATGAAAATTTCTTCTAAAAGTCAAAAGACAGAAAGATTGGTTAGAACCATAACCCTAACTCGTGAAGATTTATCATTATTGGATGATATTGAAAGATTTGTTTCTTCTGGTGGATACCGAATGAAGACCGATTCAAAGTTGATTCGTGCTGCCATTCAAATTGCTCAGAAATCGCTTAACAAGAAGCCTTATGATCTTGCAGATATTGCGGAGAAAGTCATGAGCGAAGATGGACGTACCCAAAGTAAGCTGTTTCTTAAAAGTAAAGATAGATCAGGCAAATAGAGTTTCGAATGCTTCCGTTATTGAATTCATCTCATATCGGGTATCACCAAGTTCCAAGATAAATGCATCTTCATTTTCACTGAGATCTAACAGGATGGGGCGATGAGGAGTATCTCCAAGTTTTTGAAAAGCCTCCGGAAGTGAGCTTTCTGAAACAAATAAAGTAGGGATTCCGATCGTTGTTTCAGAAATTGAAGTAAGGGCATGGGCAATTCCCTCTGGATCCTTTTTAACAATATTAGAATAGCCTGCTTGAGCTTGGAGATATTCAGTTTTCCATTTTTCTTTTTTCGTGTGCTGATGGAGTAAAGAGAAAACCCGCAAAAGAGAAGAATTTCCAGAAGGGGAAGCGTGGTCATACCAAAACTTTTTTCGTACGGGAGGAGGAGATTTTGAATTCGAAGCTGAAAAGAAGTAACCTGCTTTTTGTTCGTCGTTAAAGAACCTGCTACATTGCTCAACGATTGATTCGGCATCCTTCACAAATTGCTTAGAGCTTTGCACCCTGACGATTTCGCTGTAGGAAGCGAGCTGTAGGAGACTTTCTGCCCAATAAGCAAAGTCGTCTAATACGGGTTCAGTCTTTTTAAAATCATCCCCTCCCTGAGGGTATAAAATGGAATGAATTAAATCTTGGTTGTAATAAGTTTTTTTCATCCAGTCAGCCATAGTGCATGCTTTTTCGAGAAGGGACTTCTCTTGTAAGGCAATGGCGGAGTCAATCAGTGCTTTAATTACAAGAGCGTTGAGTGAAGCCACTCTTTTATGGTCAATGGTTGGGGCATGTCTTTTACAACGAAATGCTTGAAGTTGTGAAAGGACATTTTTTTCCATGAATTCATTCCACTGCTCGTCCTGGTTAAGTCTGGGTAAGAACTGGGGTTTACCAACTCCATTTATTGGCTCAAGCTGCTCCATCATCCTCCCTGCTTCCAAATTCCCAAGGATTTTATTGAGCTCTTCTTGGGTCCAAAGATAATATTTTCCCTCCTGCTCTTCGGACTCTGAATATACAGAGGAAGCAAAACCGGTGGTTTCATCACCCATCTCCGTCAAGATCCAGTGAATGCTTTTTTGCACAACTTTTCGGTATAGTGGGTTTTTAAATTTACGATAGGCTCTGGAGTAAGTTGATACCAAAAGCGAATTTTCCAAGAGCATCTTTTCGAAATGAGGAAAGGACCAATTAGAATCTATGCTGTAACGAAAAAAACCACCTTCTACATGATCAAAAATCCCACCTTTTGCCATGGAATCAAGCGTTCTTTTTACACAGGAAATAACTTTGGTTGAAAACCTTTTATTTTTTCGGGCATATTGCGATTCCGATATTGCCAAGAGAAAATCGATCTTCATCGATGGTGGAAATTTAGGAGATTTGGTAAAGCCTCCGAACTCATCGTCGTGGAGGGCGCATAGGTTGTTGGTGGCTTCGATGAGCAATTGCGGACTCCATGAATCTAGGCTGGTGCTATCAGTATGATTTGCGTGAATAAGATTTTTTATCACATTACTCGAGTTTTCCACGAGTTCGTCTCTATGGTTTCGATAATGTTCAGAAATCCTGATTAGGACTTGGGGCCATGGTGCAATTCCTTGCCCCGAGTCTTCCTTGGGAAAAAAAGTTCCTCCCCAAAAAGGTTCGCCACTTGGCAGGCAAAATACATGCAATGGCCAACCTGCTGATTGATCGAACATCCGGACTGCTTCCATATAGACTTGATCAAGGTCTGGCCTTTCTTCCCGGTCCACTAAGATGCAGACGAAGTGCCGATTCATGAGCGAGGCAATATAAGAATCTTCAAAGTTCTCACGGGACATGGTTTGGCACCAGTGGCATGCCGAATAACCGATCGAAATAAGGATCGGTTTTTGCTCAAGTTGTGCTTTCTCTAAAGCAGCTTGGGACCAAGTCATCCATTCGACCGCTTGGTTGGCATGCTGCTTAAGGTATGAACTTCTTTCTGCGTTTAGATGGTTTGGCATTACAGCATTAATAATCATTTATTGGCTTATTCCCAAGGCCTTTGACAATGGGGAATATTTTCCCGTTGTCGAGGTGGATGACTAGCTTTACGGAATATATATGCCTCAAATTCGAATATTGACTGATCGAGTAGCAAATCAGATTGCTGCTGGTGAAGTCGTTCAGAGACCAGCGGCAGTAGCCAAGGAACTAATTGAAAATAGTATTGATGCAGGGGCTACAAGAATTGAAATCGAATTTCGTAATGGTGGGAAATCCTACTTAAGGATTGAAGATGATGGAAGGGGTATGGAGCCGGATCAAGCCCTTCTAAGCTTAGAACGACATGCAACCAGTAAGATTCGTAAAGCTTCAGACTTAAACGAAATTCAAACCTTTGGCTTTCGGGGTGAAGCTCTTCCTTCGATTTCAAGCGTTAGCCGATTTGTGCTGAGAACCAGACCGAGTTCGATGCAAGAGGGAAGTGAAATCTTTATGAATGGAGGTAAGATGATTCATGTAAAAGAATGTGGGATGCCTCCGGGAACCCGCATAGAAGTATCTCATCTTTTTAATTCGGTACCAGGGAGGAGAAAATTCCTTAAGACGGAGGCTACTGAATCTACGCATATTATTCATCTTTCTAAATTATATGCCTTAGCTCACCCTCAGATTGAATTTACCTTATTGGAGGGTGGCAGAACCATATTTCGTTCACCGGTCTGTAAGGATTCTCACGAAAGGGTCAGAGAAATTTTTGGTCGGAATCTAGCCGAAGTTCTTGCACCTATTTCGATTCAAAAAAATGACTTGATGCTCGAAGGTCTTGTTGGAAAGCCTGGACAAAGTAGAAGCACCAGAAAGGAAATGATCTTTTTTGTTAATCGGAGGCCTGTAGAGAGTAAAACTATGACTTATGCCGTTTTGGAAGCGTATCATACCTATGCTCCCAAAGGAAGATTTCCTCCGGCTATCCTTTTTTTAGAAATGGATCCTGAGCAGGTAGATGTGAATGTTCATCCAGCAAAGCGGGAAATTAGATTTCGGGATGAAAGCAAAGTTCGAACTTTTTTAATGGAAAGCTTGCTTAATCGGAACAAAGAGCTTTCTTCTAGGATCGAATTCTCTGCTGCTCAAATTAACTTGGAAAAAGATGGAGATTCGGGTCGTTTAGTTCCCAAGATTGATCCTACTGTCATGGATATTTTCAAAAAAGAAATGGGACAAGACAGTAAATCTGCTCCCATTCTAGATTTGTTTTCTGGAGGCGAGATTGAAGCGAATCAAAAGGAGAAGGAAAAGCCTTTCTCCAATGAATCCCAAAACGGTTTGAAGAGAGTCGGTCCTAGAGACGCATCTACGGGTATTTGGCGGTTCTTGGATCAGTCACACGGAGACTTAGCCATTTTTTCTACGCCGGATGGGGTCCTCTTTTTTCATTCTCGAGCCGCTTATGATCGGGTTTTGTATGAGCAGTTGGAGGATGCATTTCAGGACTCAAATAAATCAGATTCTCAAGCTTTGTTGTTTCCTGAGTCCCTTGAGCTTGATGGAATTGATCAAAAGAATTTGGTGGATAGTTTAGAGCACCTTAGATCTGTTGGTTTTAAATTGGAGGAGTTTGGGAGAAATTTCTTTCGGGTAGAAGGTTGCCCTCAGTGGGTTGACCCCGAAAAAGCAATTCAATTCCTTAAAGATTTTTTGGAAATTGCAAGAGAGAGTGGTGGGACCATGAATCCAGAGAAATTTTGTAAAGAAGTCTTGGTGCACCGGGCTACCCATGACCAGTCAAATCGAAAAGGATTTTCGGATCAGGAGATTATCAGACTAGCCGAACAATTACTTAGATGTAGGAATCCCTTTAGTTGCCCTAAAGGTAAGCCAACCTTTTATGAAATTCCGAAACGAGAGATGGAGGAGAGATTTAAAAGAAACTTATAAGGTATTCTTTTTTCTTTCCATTTTTCCCATATTTTGTGATGAAATTAAATTCATGAAAATCAGTATTTTATCTTTTCTTATTTTAATATCTTTGACTTTTAAGTCTGGTTGTACCTTTTCTGAAGTTTCGCAAAAAACAAAAGGTGCCTTTGAAAATAGTGCATCCTATTTGAAAAATTCCGGGAAGAAAGCCTATAAATCTAGCAAATGGGTACTGGGATTTGAAGAGGATGTTTCCAAAACTTTAAAACCCATGAGCGTATCAAAAAGAAAATTCGATGTTTTGCCTGACGGAACTCAAGTCAATATTTACGTCATGACCAATGCGAATGGCATGCAGGTGAGTTTGCTTGATTATGGGGGAACGGTGAAAGAAATTAGCGTACCTGACCGGAATGGGGAGTTTGCCAATGTGAGTTTAGGATTTTCTAAGATTAATGATTATGTGGAGAAAAGTCCTTACTTCGGTTGCATTACTGGTAGATATGCCAACCGCATTGCAGGGGGTAAGTTCTCACTTGATGGCGAGGAGTATCAACTTGCCACCAATAATGGTCCCAATCACTTACACGGAGGAGTGAAAGGTTTTGATAAGCATATTTGGAAAACGAAAATTTCGGATATTGGGACGGCGGTGGTTTTTTCCAGAAAAAGTCCGGACGGTGAAGAGGGCTATCCTGGCAACCTTGATTGTAAGGTTACTTATACCCTTACCAATGATAATGAATTAAAGGTCGATTATGTGGCAACTACGGACAAAGCAACCGTGATCAATCTCACAAATCATACATACTTCAATCTTGCTGGTGAGGGAAAAGGAGATATTTTAGGGCACGAGTTGATGTTGCCAGGGAACCGCTTTGTGGCAACCGATTCAACTAACATTCCAAATGCAATTAGTAAAGTAGCCGGCACCCCTTTTGATTTTAGAAAACCCACTGCCATTGGAGCCCGAATCGATCAAAATAAAACGCAGCTTAACTTTGGCAAAGGATATGACCACACTTGGATAGTACCCCAAAAAGAAGATGGGTTATCTTTGGCTGCTCGATTGAGAGACCCGTCTTCTGGAAGAGTACTTGAGATTTTTACCGATCAGCCTGGAATTCAGATTTATACTGGAAATTATTTGGATGGAACCATTACTGGACATGGAGGAAAACCTTATCCCTATCGTTCTGGTATGTGCTTAGAGACTCAAGTATTCCCAGACAGTCCAAATCATCAGGGCGAAAAAGGTTGGATAAGTTGTGTGCTTCGTCCCGGTCAAAAATACACACATTCAACTATTCATCGGTTTAAAACCGATTAATTACATTTAAAATTGCATTAATTATCGCATTCTCGTGAAGAATGCTCATGCTTTGGTTCTTTTATAAGTTAGAACCGTTTAAATTTTTATTCATGACTACAGTAGCGGAAAATGCATCCGAAACTTCTTCGTTCCCATCCAACATGGACACCTTAGTAGGTGATATGAAGGAGGCCATAGTGCACCAACTTCGTCTAACCCTTGCAAGGCACTTGGATAATGCTACAAAGCGTGAAATATGGATGGCAACTTGTTTGGCAGTCCGGGAGAAAGTAGTTGACCGCTTTATTGAGACCCAGGCAGTGCACAACCAGGAGGATGTAAGAAGGGTCTATTATTTAAGCTTGGAATATTTGATGGGAAGACTACTTCACTCAAACCTATGTAATCTTGGACTCGATAAAGTGGTTCAGCGAGCGCTTGCAGATTTAGGTTTTGAATATGAAGCCTTGAGTGAGGAGGAGCATGATATGGGTTTGGGAAATGGTGGTCTAGGGCGTCTAGCCGCATGTTTTTTAGATTCGATGGCAACCATGGATTTACCCGCTATTGGTTATGGTATTTATTACCAATTTGGTCTTTTTCGCCAAGACTTTGAGGATGGAAAACAAGTCGAACACCCGGATGATTGGCTGAAATATGGAAATCCTTGGGCCATTGTTCGACCTCAATATTCACAACGAGTAAGACTTTATGGCAGGGTAGAGCATGCCTACGATGATCGTGGTGATTATAAACCGCAATGGGTGGAAACGAAATATGTAGAAGGTGTTCCTTATGATCTTGCCGTCGTAGGCTTTGGTGCTGAAACCGTTAATTTCCTCCGTTTGTGGGAGGCCCGTGCTTCTGAGGAATTGGATTTGCAAGTTTTCAACCAAGGGGGCTATGTCGAAGCAGTTCGAGAAAAAGCGATGGGAGAAAGTATTTCAAAAGTGTTGTATCCCAATGATGAGACTGAGAGTGGGAAAGAACTCCGATTAGTTCAGCAATACTTTTTCGTAGCATGCTCGATTCAGGATATGATCGCTCGCTTTCAGAGAAAGCATGATCAATGGGAACAATTTCCTGAAAAGGTGGTGGTGCAACTTAATGATACCCACCCAGCAGTTGCGATCTTAGAATTAATGAGAATCTTTTTAGACGAACAAAATATGACTTGGGAAGGAGCTTGGAAGCTAGTTCAGTCTACCTTTGCTTACACCAATCACACCCTCTTGCCGGAGGCACTGGAGACTTGGAGTGAGAGTTTGTTTGAAAAGGTATTACCTCGGCATCATCAGATTGTCCGGGAGATTAATCGAAGATTTGTCGAGAATGAACTGAACGAAAAATGGAAAGGGAATCCGGATAAGATACGAAGCTTGTCCATTGTAGCCGATGGATCAATCCGTATGGCATTTCTTTCGGTGGTCGGAAGTCATTCTGTAAACGGGGTGGCAGCTCTACACACCAAGTTACTCAAGGGAAAACTACTCGCTGACTTTTCTAATCTTTATCCGAATCGTTTTAATAATAAGACCAATGGAATTACACCAAGGAGATGGTTATTAGGTTGTAATCCAGAACTTTCTGATCTGATTAGCTCTGCAATTGGAAACCAATGGGTTAAGGACTTGGATCTCTTGCGAGGCTTGGATAAGTTTGCAGACGATCCGTCTTTCCAGAAGGATTTCATGGCGATTAAGAGAAAGAATAAGGAAATTCTCTCTCAGAAAGTTATCGAGAAGATGGACTTAGCTATTGATCCTGCTGCCCTGTTTGATTCCCAGATTAAGCGTCTGCATGAGTATAAAAGACAGCATCTTAACCTTTTGCATATTCTTACGCTTTATCGCCGGCTACTCCATAATCCTGACCTTGAGATTTCACCGCGGGTGTTTATTTTTGGAGCCAAGGCTGCCCCAGGGTACCACATTGCTAAAGTAATTATTCATGCAATTAATTTGGTAGCCAAAAGAATTAATCATGACGAGAGAGTAAAAGATAAGCTCAAAGTTGCCTACTGGCCAAACTATGGAGTTTCTTCCGCTGAGAGAAT
>DEYT01000038.1:36383-63474 GCA_002364975.1 Opitutia bacterium UBA3151
ATACCGGCTACCGATTTATCCGAACAGATTTCGACTGCTGGAAAAGAGGCCTCGGGTACTGGAAATATGAAGTTTGCACTGAACGGAGCTTTAACCATAGGTACCTTAGATGGTGCCAATGTAGAAATTCTGGAAGAAGTAGGAGATGAAAATATCTTCATTTTTGGCAAAACGGTAGATGAGATCGAAGACCTTAAAAAGAATGGTTATGAGCCTCGTAGCTATTATGAGAAAGACGAAGAATTAAAGGCTGTCCTTGATTGGCTTTCTTCCGATTATTTTTCTCCCGATGAAGGTCATATTTTACAAGATTTACCCAAGAGTTTACTAGACTGGGGTGATCCCTTCTGCGTTTTAGCAGATTATCGCGCCTATTTGGATGCACAAGAACAAGCGAGTGATGTATACGTAAATCCTTCTAAATGGGCAAAGATGGCAATTCATAATGTTGCAGGTTCAGGGAAATTTTCATCCGACCGCACCATATCTGAATACGCAGAGGATATATGGGGATTGAAACCAGTCAGAGTTTCTCCAAGTCGCTAAACCCTTCTATGCCTCGGTTTTTTCTAGTTTTCCCTGCATTTTGCATTCTGTTTTCTACTTACAAATTATCTTTTGCATCCAAGATTCCTTTTGAACCTGGTGAAAGACTGGAGTATTCCATGAAATGGGGTTTTATTCCAGTAGGTCATGCAACGCTAGAGGTTTTAACGAAAAAAAAAGAAGGAAGAGAATCTTGTTATGTTTTGTTCTTTTCTGTTCGAACGAATGCATTTGCAGATAAAATTTATAAAGTGCGTACGGAAATTAAGAGTGTTGTGAATTCTGCTTTTACTCGCTCAATAAGTTATAGCAAAAAGCAAAGAGAGGGGAATACTCAACGCGATATTGAGGTAAAATTTGATTATCAAAATTCAAAGTCGGTTTATAAGGAAAAAAATAAAGATCCAATATCGATAAAAATCCCAGATAGGGTATTTGATCCCTTGTCGATCGCATATTTTTTTCGATTAGGGACTTTACGAACCGGGCAAGCTACCAGAATCCCAACTTGTGATGGTAAGAAAATCAAAGAGATCATTGTTACAACAGGCAATAGGGAAAGGGTGAAAGTACCGGCGGGTTCATTTTATGCCTATTCCACCTTACCTGAAATGAAGAATTTGAGTGGAGTTTTTAAAAAAAGTCCAGATGGTATACTCAAGGTCTGGTATTCAGATGACTCCAGAAAGATTCCAATTAAAATAAGCAGTAAAGTAATTATTGGAAGTTTTACTGCTAGGTTGGAGAAAATTTCGAGCAGCATAAAATAAAATTTATGAAAAAGTTATTCTTTATCTGCTTTCATAAGGGTCACAAATGATCTCAAAGCAGGGGTAAGTACTCGGTTTTTCTTGTAAATTACGGCGAGCGGACGGTTATGAATACCCCCCTCTAATTTGTATGTTACCAGTTGATTTCTTTCTACTTCGTTCTTAACAGTACTGGCGGGCAAAATTGCCAAGCCAGCATTGATCTCAAGAGCCCTTTTTACGGTCTCAACATTGTCAAATTCCATGGTTATGGAAACTTCAATCCCGGCATTTGCAAGGATTTCATCCGTTGCTTTACGGGTTGGAATGTCTCTTTCAAAAGCAACTAGATCCGTACCGCTAAGGTTGTCGATCGACAATATTTTCTTCTTTGCTAATTTATTTTCCGGACTCATTGCGACGACGAGTTCATCATTGGCAAAGGGTTCAATGACTAGTTCTTTGTTTGGGGACGGGAAAGCTACAAGTCCCAGATCTGCCGTGCCGTGTAAGACATCATCATAAACTAGGTTGGCCCTTCTGTACTCAACTCTGGCATTGACCGATGGGAACTCTTTAATGAAGATTTTAAGGTATGGGGGTAATTCGTGCAATCCGATACTATTTACAGTGGAGATATGAATGGTTCCACTAACGATGTTCCGCATTTCTTGAATTTCACAATGTAGTTTTTCATACAAAGATAGAATTTGTTTAAAAGTCGAATAAAGAGCAGTACCTTGAGGGGTGAGACGGAATTTCTTCTGATTACGATCGATAATAAGCATATCGTAGTGAGTTTCCATAGCTTTAAGTTGTTGACTTACAGCTGATTGAGTCACTTCATTAAGGCGAGCTGCTTTCGAAAAGCTTTTTGTTTCAACCAAATCACAAAAGGTCTTAAAATTCTGAATATGCATGATACATTACCTATAACCTCTACTTATAATAAGCAAACCTATTCCATCTATTTAACTAATGTTAACCGAGCTAGAATTTAAAAAGAACCTTGAATTTGTCCAAGAACAGATTCGTAAAGCATGCGATCAAGCGGGGAGGAAACCAACTGAAGTCCATTTACTTCCGGTTACCAAAAATTGGCCAAGTGAAATTATCACCTACTGCAAGAACGCGGGATTCGATACCGTTGGGGAGAACCGGGTACAAGAAGCGGTAGCCAAGCAGGAAGCGGTAACTGGTATGAATTGGGAACTTATCGGACACTTACAATCGAACAAAGCAAAGAATGTTGTCGGTAAATTTAGCAGGATTCAAACGGTGGATAGCGAAAAATTAATTCGAAAACTGGAGGACTCATGCAATCGAAACGAGATGGAAATGAAAATTTTACTCCAAGTTAATGCAGGAGAAGATCCTGCAAAGTTTGGATGTTCGCTAGAAGGCACCGCTCGCTTGCTTGCATTTGCTTTATCCCAAAAGCAGATACGCGTGGAAGGTTTGATGACCATTGCACCTTATGCACCTGAGGATTTGGATGTTGCCCGTTCTGCTTTTGCAAAATTAAGGAATTTGAGAGATCGCCTTAGTGATGAGTTTAATGTAGAACTGAGTGAGCTTTCGATGGGAATGACCTTAGATTTAGAGCAAGCGATCGAAGCTGGCAGTACTATGATTCGCGTGGGATCTGCACTTTTTGGGAAACAATAGATTCACTTTGATAAGAAGATTTCTTGCCCAAAGTATGAAATCAAGGGTATATGAAATAGATGGAAGTTTCTGAAAAGCGAATTTTTAAGTCACTCAAGACCTTGGTTGATGATGAAACTCCACTTGTTCGGGATGCAGTGATAAAGCAACTTAAAAGCCAACCTGAATTAGGCAGGCTTTTCTTGAAAGATATTTTAGAAGGCTCGGACCCATTCCTTGCCAAGCATGCACAAGAAATCAATAAAACATTGGGATGGGCTGATGTAGTCGGTGATTTTATCGAATTCATTCGTTCTCAAAGATATGAACTGGAAACCGGATGGTTTTTGCTGGATCGAACGGTTTATCCGAATTTCCAAGCCACTAGTGCAACCTTGTTCATGGATGAATTATCGGATCGGGTTCGCGAATTGGTAGCACCCCCTTTAAACCCACGACAGACTTGTCTGGTCATCAATCGTGTATTGTTTCACGAATATGGTTTTCGGGGAGCGGGAAAAGGTTTTGAGCATCCAGAAAATAGTTTTCTCCATCGGGTTTTAGATCGAAGGCAGGGGCTTCCCATAACTTTATCGGTACTTTACTTACTGATCGCTCGAAGAATTGGTCTTGAATTAGAGCCCATTGGATTGCCCGGTCGATTTATGGTAGGATGTTTTTCCGAAGACCGCCCCTTTTATTTGGATGCTTGGTCAGGAGGTAAAATTCTAGAACTTGAGCAAATGAAAAACTTTCTTGAACATTCATCGATCGAAGATTCTGGTTCAGCCCTTCTACCCGTAACGGTTGGAGAAACCTTATGTCGAGGCTGTAGGAATTTAGTTCATCACTTTTTACTGGCAAAAGATCCTGAGAAATCGAATTTGTTCAGTGGATTCGTGAAAGAATTCGAAAGAGTGCAACGGCTTGCCTCCAATGCTTAAAACCACTCTTAGTTTTGATCAAATAAAGCCACTCCCTGAAAATCGAGTTGGATTAGCTGTTCTCGGGGATCCAATCTGCCATTCGCTCAGCCCAAGCCTCCACAATTCTGCCTTGGCCGAGTTGTCTTCCCGAAAGCCTGAATTTAGTCATTGGCACTACAGTAAGGTGCAATTAGCTTCCGCAAAATTAGAAAAAGCCCTCCCTCAATTTTGGCAATGTGGTTATCAAGGTTTGAATCTAACGATACCGCATAAGGTCGAGGTTTTACCTTTTCTCTCATCGGTGGATTCGGATGCTGAAATGATGGGAGCGGTTAATACTCTAGTAAGAAAAAAACAGGGCTGGCATGGTTGTAATACCGACGGGTATGGACTTGAGGAAGGACTTCGGGAGGATTTAGGAGTTGAGATTAAAGGGTCTGAAGTCCTTTTGCTTGGAGCGGGTGGAGCAGCAAGAGCTGCCGCTGCCCGCTGCCTTCAAAGTGGATGCTCGCGATTGTGGATGGGCAACCGTTCTACGGAAAGATTAACTGAAGTAGTAGAAATTTTAAGTACAAGTTTTGAAAGCGATAAAATATGTCCCTTCCCACTGAAGGATATACCGAAGCAAATTTTTACGGTAGAGAACTTAATTGTAATCAACGCCACATCATTGGGCCTTCGAGAAACGGATCCTTGCCCCGTCGAACTAATTAATTTTCACCCGAGTTCAAAAATATATGATATGATTTACAACCCTCCAGTGACCAAGCTGCTTCATGCTGCTAAGCAATTGGATCTTACCCAGGCAAATGGCTTATCTATGTTGGTTCACCAGGCAGCTCAAGCCTTGGAACTTTGGACCCAAGAAGAAATTTGTGTTGCTGCAATGTATCAGGGTGTTGCGGATAATCATTAATTAAAAGATGGAAGCATTTCTAGCGAATCCAAACTTGATTTCTTTGTTCGGCTTTTTCCTGGGTGCGATTGTCGGAAGTTTTATTAATGTTTGTGCATATCGCATTCCTCAAAATAAGTCCGTCATCTTTCCCTGTTCCTTCTGCCCCTCCTGTGAAGAGCCAATTCCATGGGTCCGGAATATACCTCTTTTTAGTTGGTTGTTTCAACAGGGATTAGCCCATTGTTGCTCATACAAAATACCAATTCGTTATTTTTGGGTAGAGCTTTTTACCGCTATTGGATTTGCATATCTGTTCTATGCCGGTTCTTCTTTTTCTAACCTTGTCTTTACTTTAACGGGGTGTGCATTTGTTTTTCTCTTGATTTCAGTAATCGTAATTGACATGGAAACCATGACAATTCCAGATCGGTTTTCTATTGGAGGTGCTTTGCTTGGGCTCCTCTTATCTTTTGCTTTTCCCTCTATGCACGCATTGGATAATCTAGAATTTGCTTCTCATCTTATTTCATTCTTTGAATCTTTGATGGGATTATTGCTGGGCTCTTCCTTGCTTTATTGGATCGGAGCTATCGCATCCCGCGTATTCGACCGTGAGGCTCTGGGCGAGGGAGATGTTAAGTTACTCGGATGTATTGGTGCATTTTGTGGTTGGAAAGGTGCTGTTTTTACCATTTTTGGAGGTGCTATGGTTGGATGTATCTTTATGATTCCTATGCTTTTGCTTTCTAGGCTTAATTTGAGAAAAGAGGATTTAGATAAAGAAGATCGGAAAATAGAGTGGGGGATGGAGATACCCTTTGGTCCCTTCTTGGCGATTGCAGCAATTCTCTTTTGGGTTGGGGCAAGATTTTGGGTTGAAGAGTGGTTTTCAGAGAAGCTTAACCCCTTTCTTGAATTCATTGTGACTTAACCAGCTTTTTGCGTTGAATAATGATAAGCTTATGGGCATTTATCATATTTTTCTCCCAAACATTTACCCAGCTTAATTATGAAAAAACTGCTTGTTGCAAATCGTAGCGAAATCGCGGTGCGAATTTTTCGTTCTGCTTCCGAACTAAACCTTCGGACCGTTGCAATTTATGCTGAAGAAGACCGCTTTGGAGTCCATCGATTCAAAGCGGACGAAGCATATCTTGTTGGTAAAGGAAAAGGACCCGTTGCCGCTTACTTGGATATTGAATCCATTATCTCTTTGGCTAAGGAGAAAAAAGTGGATATGATACACCCAGGCTATGGCTTCTTATCCGAGAATGCCCATTTTGCCAGAGCATGTGAAGATGCTAGCATTATCTTTGTGGGGCCATCTCCTGAACTTTTAGAGCGGATGGGGGACAAGGTTGCTGCTAAGAAAGCAGCGGATGAAGCGGGAGTTCCAACTCTGCCAGCAACTCCTAATCCAGTGTCCAAACCTGCTGAAGCCTTAAAATGGGGCCGTAAGATTGGCTTCCCGTTAATCATTAAGGCAGCTTTTGGTGGAGGAGGTCGAGGGATGCGGGTTGTTCATAAAGAAGAAGATCTCAAATCGATGTTGGAGGAGGCTCAGGGGGAAGCCGAAAGAGCATTTGGCAATTCTGCGGTTTTTCTCGAGAGGTATGTTGACAAGGCGAAGCATCTTGAGGTGCAAATTCTTGGAGATCGAAAAGGAAATATCGTTCATCTTCATGAAAGAGATTGTTCTGTTCAAAGAAGGTATCAAAAAGTGGTAGAGGTTGCTCCCTCCATCGGTCTGGATTCGAAAGTAGTGAATGAACTTTGCCAAGCTGGAGTCAATTTGGCGAACAAAGTTGATTATAACAATGCAGGAACCGTTGAGTTTCTTCTCGATCAAGATACCCAGGAGTGGTTCTTCATAGAAATGAATCCACGAATTCAAGTAGAGCATACAGTCACAGAGCAAATTACTGGAATTGATATCGTTCGGTCTCAGATCCTCGTTGCGATGGAACATGACTTGCATGGAAAAAGAATAGGGATTCCTCAACAAGAAAATATCGCTCGGAATGGTTGTGCCGTGCAATGTCGGGTGACTACAGAGGATCCCGAAAAAGATTTCACTCCTGATTATGGTAAAATTCTCAGCTATCGCTCTGCTGCTGGTTTTGGGGTACGGCTTGACGGTGCAATGGGGGACACCGGTTCTATTATCACCCCATTCTATGACTCCTTGTTGGTTAAACTTACCACTTCTGGTCCGGATTTGCCCCAAGCTCTGGATCGAATGCATCGATCGCTGCGTGAAATGAGGATACGGGGGGTGAAAACAAACATTCCTTTTTTGGAGAATGTAATCGCTCACAAAGACTTCGTTCAAGGTAAAGCAACGACTCGAATGATCGATGTTACTCCAAGTTTATTCAAGTTTAAGGCCCGTAAAGACAGAGCTACCCGCTTACTACGCTATCTGGGTGAAGTCATCGTAAACGAGAACCCCCAAGTTAAGGGAAGGGATCGGATCAGCAATCCACTTCCCCTCATCGTTCCTGAATATAATGCCAGAGAAGATCCACCTCGGGGTACCCGTGATCTCTTACTTTCCATGGGAGCTTCTAAGTTCTCCAGTTGGGTACGTGAACAAAAGCCTTTGATGGTTACGGACACGACATTGAGAGATGCACATCAATCACTTTTTGCTGCCAGAATGCGATCTTATGACATGCTGACCGTTGCCGAATTCATCTCCCGCCGCTTATCCAGTCTCTTTAGTCTAGAAATGTGGGGTGGGGCAACCTTTGATACTAGCATGCGTTTTCTTGGCGAATGTCCATTTGAACGCTTGCGAATGCTTCGGGAAAAAATCCCTAATATACTCTTTCAGATGCTCCTTCGCGGGTCTAATGCAGTTGGTTATGCCAATTATCCAGATAATGTGGTCCGAGAATTTGTTATTCACTCTTCCGAGGCTGGTATGGATGTTTTTCGTATTTTTGACTCCCTTAATTACCTGCCAAATCTAAAAGTTGCCATGGAAACGGTAGCTGAGAAAACCCACTCCCTATGCGAGGCTGCAGTCTGCTTTACGGGTGATTTTACTGATTCAAACGAAGAAAAATATGTGTTGAAATACTATGTAGAGCTAGCGAAGGAGCTAGAGAAGATGGGAGCACATATCCTAGCAATTAAAGATATGGCTGGGCTTTGCCACCCCGCAGCGGCCCAAGAATTAGTCAAAACCTTACGCAATGAAATTTCGATTCCGGTTCACTTTCATACTCATGATTCAAGTGGAATTGCCTCGGCCTCCGTATTAAAAGCTTCAGAAGCTGGTGTCGATGTGGTTGATCTAGCGGTTTCCTCCATGTCTGGCTGTACCAGCCAACCTAATCTCAATTCTGTGGCACATGCACTTAGGAATATGCCGAGGTCGACAGGTTTGGATGTGGATGCTTTGAATGAACTTTCCCTATACTGGGAGACTATTCGCCAGTACTATTCCCCCTTTGATACTTCTCCACCCTTCGGTGGTGCAGAGGTTTACCAACATCAGATGCCGGGCGGGCAGTATACCAATTTGAGGGAGCAAGCCACCGCTCTTGGTCTTGGAAAACGTTGGCCAGATGTGGTCAAGACTTATCGGGAAGTGAACGAACTTCTAGGTGATATCGTCAAGGTTACTCCTAGTAGTAAATGTGTGGGTGATCTTGCTATTTTTCTGATTACAAAAGGGGTCAAGCCATCTGATCTTACCAATTTGCCTCCAGAAACCGGTTTCCCTGAGTCGTTAATCGATTTAATGTCCGGTAACTTGGGTCAGCCTACAGGAGGATGGCCTAAGGATATCCAAAAAGTTATCCTCGGTGGAAGGAAGCCATTGAAAGGCCGACCTGGAGCGTCTGCACCTAAGATTGATCTCGCCAAGGAGTCTGTCAAAATCAAGAAGAAATATGGTAATAAGACAACGGATGATGATTTGTTTTCCTTTTTGATGTACCCCAAGGTTTATGATGACTTTAGAGACTTTAGAAATAAGTATGGGGATGTTTCTGTCTTACCTACAACTGCCTATTTTCACGGTTTGAAACCAGGAGAAGAAATTTCGATCGATATTGAAGAGGGAAAGACTTTATTCATCAAACTTCTCCATGTGGGAGATCCGGACGATAAAGGGGTGCGCCCCTTAACCTTTGAGTTGAATGGAAAAGCTCGTACTACTCTGGTTAAGGACCAAAGTATAAAGGGTGATGCCAAAGCAAGAGAAAAAGCGGATCCCTCAAATAACATGCATATTGCCGCCCCAATTCCTGCTATGATCAGCAGCATTGCCACCAGTGTCGGTAAAAATGTAGCCAAGGGTGACAAGGTCGCGGTTCTTGAAGCTATGAAGATGCAAACGACGCTTTATGCATCATCCAAAGGGGTCGTGGATGAGATCCTGGTGGGAGTGGGGGACTCAGTAGAATCTAAGGATTTAGTAATTCGATTAAGATGACGCTAAAGCGGAGTACTTTTAGACCGATTATTTCGGGGTGAGAAATTTTTTTGTAAGCTCCTTGTCTTTAGGCAAAGCTCTTTTGTGTTGTGTGAGTACATACAGCATTGTACCCACTACTTCTGCCGAAGTTATTGTTGTGCCCGAATTGAATTTGGAGAAAGCGATTTGTCAATCTTTGGGAGTTTCCAGAGATAATCTTACTCAAAAATTAGTGGAGGAAGAGTTGACCAGCTTAGACGCAAGTTCCTTGGAAATAAGAGACCTTACGGGTCTTGAATTTGCTAAAAATCTGGAAATTTTAGTTCTTAGCAACAATTTAATTGAAGATATTTCCCCTATTTCCAATCTAGCTTCAATTACCAAGTTGGACCTTTCCGGAAATCGAATTCGGAACCTGAGCGGATTAGTTCCTCTCTCAGGTAGTAAAATGAGAAAAGAAGTTGCTGACTTTCAACTATCTTTGGAAGACCACAAGATTTCCCGGAGTCAGAAAAATGAGCTGATCATGAAAATGTCTGAAGTCGTGGAGCGATTAAAGCTTGGACCATGGGCTTTACGGGAATTAAATATCTCGGGAAATCGATTACTCGGTCTATCTGGTATCGAGCACCTTACCGATTTAGTTTTCTTAAATGTTTCCAAGAATGCACTGATTGACTTGGAGGGTTTGAGCAAAATCAAGACGCTAGTCACCCTTTACGCACAAGAAAATCAATTAGGTCGCGTCGAATCTTATATCGATGAAAACAAAAATAAGTCCTACGACTTAGGGGAACCGATTGAAGACCAAAGCGGAAACGGAAAAAGAGATACTGATCCTCTAATCGAACTTAAAAGTCTTCCGCGACTTACCAACTTATACCTTTATAACAATTTGCTTAGTTCCCTCGATTCCATCGAAGATCTTCCTAGGTTAAAAACTTTTTTTGTTTCTGGGAATAGAATAAGGGATATTTCAAAGCTTCAATTCTTTCCATCTTTAGTTCGGTTGTCTCTTTCGAATAATCAAATTACTGATTTAAGTGGGTTAAGGGAAAGTAACCGATTGCAGCAATTGTATTTAGTTGAGAATCGTATTTCTGATCTCCGACCTTTGCAGGGTCTAATCAGCCTCAAGGAGTTGCATTTACAACGAAATCTAATTGTTAATCCAAACCCAATTGAATCCCTTACCGGCTTAGAAGTTTTATCCGTTTCCTACAACTTGATTTTCCAAGGCAGTTTTTTTCGAAAGCTCGATAAATTAAAAAGGCTTTCCTTGTCCTACAATTGTTTTCGACCCGAGGATTCTGAACTAGTCAACGACATACAAAGACTGAAGTCTAATGGCACATTTGTAACTTTGGGTAAGCAGAGAAAAAGAATAGTTGAAGCTGAAGCACTGAGTGGATTTCTCTCAGGTTACCCACAAGCCAATCAGGAACTCGGAGACTACCTAACTTTGAACGGGTACAACTTATTTATGGATTTTGTAGAAGACTCCAAGGTCGGTGATGAAGTTAAGTCAGCCTCCATTTTATATTGGCTGAATACCCTGAAGCGTGGGAAGAAGCTGGAGGATTTTGATTTTCTTGCAAACTGAGGAAATTATGCTGACAGTTTGTTTACAGCCAATCATTTGTTTTCCAAGTATAACAAAGTGGCCAAAATAACTGAAATTATAAAGCATGTGAAATACACCAATTTTAAGAGTACTTTTTGCAAGCTATGAGATCGTACAAAACCATCTACAAATTTGTAGTACTCTCTTCTAAACCTCTTTATTAGAGGTTTTTTTCTTTTGGATTGTGGCATAATTACCGAGGCGTCTTTATTAGAATCATTATCTTGTGGGTGCAAGCTTCTTGAATAATTGCTTCTCCCTTTACATCGGAACAAACTTGAAATAGGAAGATTATTTCTTTTTAAATGTCCATTAAACAAAGGTCGATTCGCAGAGAACGCTCTATCATTGGTAAATCTCTTCATACTGGAGAAGAAGTATCACTTACGATAAAACCCGCCAAAGCGAACACGGGTTATATTTTTCGCCGGATAGATCTGTATGGTCAACCGGAGATCCTGCCTCTTTCTTCCAATGTAACTGATCTGGTACGGAGTACCTCCATTTCCAATGGGAATGCAAAGGTTCACACGATTGAGCATGTCCTTAGTGCCTTAGCTGGTTCAGGTGTGGATAATGTGGTTATTGATTTGGATGCAAGTGAGCCACCAATCATGGATGGCTCAGCACGCCCCTTTGCCAACCTAATTTTAGAAGCTGAGCCGGTGGAGCAAGATGCGGAGCGGGAATTTTTTCGTTTACCTTATCCCGTTTCTGTCACCAACGGAAATCGGTCGATGATTGCATTGCCCTACAACGGATTAAGAATTACTTGCACCTCGACTGACGAAAGGGCAAGTCATGTTCAGCACCTCTCTATCGAGTTAGATCCCGAAACCTATCATGCAGAGCTTGCTCCGGCCCGTACATTTACTCTTTACGAAGACATAGAGGAGTTATTGAAACTTGGGAAAATCCGGGGTGGAAGCCTAGATAGTGCTATCGTAATCAAAGGAGATAAAATTCTTTCCAAAGAACCTCTCCGTTTTGAAGATGAATTCGTAAGACATAAGATTTTAGATATTGTTGGTGATTTAGCCTTACTCGGGAAACCTCTTTATGCTCATATTATCGCGGTTCGTCCTGGTCATTCCTTGAATGCAGAATTGACCACCAAGCTCAGTGAATTAATGAAAAAAGGGGAGCAAGTAGATGAAAAGTCTATGTCTCCAGCCAAAGGTAAATCCTTCGTGCTTCCGGACGAAACTGAGTTGGATGTCAGGCGGGTTTTGGATGTTTTGCCTCACCGTTTTCCCTTTGTTATGATCGATAGAGTTGCTTCCATTGAAGGAGGGGAGAAATTAGTTGGTATTAAGAATGTAAGTATTAATGAACCGTTTTTTACCGGACACTTCCCGGGCCATCCGGTGATGCCCGGGGTGCTACAACTAGAAGCTATGGCTCAAGCGGCCGGTATTTTATTACTTCGAAGAGGATCAGCAGAAGGAAAGGTAGCTTTTTTCATGAGTGCGGATAAGGTAAAATTTCGAAAACCTGTGGTTCCTGGAGATCAACTCATTATAACTGCAAAACTTGAAAAAGTTCGGGGTAATAAGTTGGCAACTGCCAGTGTTGAATGTAAGGTTGGAGAGCAGATCGTTTCCTCAGCAAGCCTGATGTTTTCAATCATGGATGGAAAAGAAGTTCGTTAATTATGGCGGTGAATATCCATTCAAGTGCCATCGTTGACCCCACTGCAGAGTTGGGTGAAAATGTGGTGGTTGAAGCTTTTGCAATGGTGGGCAAAAAGGTACGCATTGGAGACAACAGCCGTATTTTTCATCATGCTACGGTGGAAGGCAGGGTTACTCTGGGAATTTCCAATATGGTTTATCCATATGCCTTGATTGGTGGTCTAACTCATGACTTGAAGTACAAGGGCGGTGAGCCTGGTTTGGAGATTGGAGACAATAATATTTTTAGAGAGTATGTTACCGCACATGTAGCTACCGAAGAAAATGATTTGACCCGTATCGGATCAGATAATGTCTTCCTTGCCTACAGTCATGTAGCCCACGATTGCCAAGTCGGAAATCATCTGGTTATGAGTAGTCACTCGGCATTGGGTGGCCATGTGATCGTTGGAGATTTTGTTAATGTTGGATGGAATGCCGGCGTACATCAATTTTGTAGGCTCGGTAAACATTGTATGGTATCAGCTTGCTCCAAGCTGGTTCAAGATGTTCCACCTTACATGTTAGCAGATGGTTTCCCTGCTGAAGTCCGCTCGATTAATAAGATCGGAATGGAAAGAAATGGTTTTTCCTGCGAAGATATTGAAGTGGCACGCGGGGTTTTTAAAACAATCTACAAGAGTGATTTTAATCGCAGTCAGGCGATGCTTTCCCTTTTGGATGATTCACCTTTGTCGAATGAGCCCGTTACGCAGGAAATTGTTGGTTTTATTCGAAAAAGCGAGCGTGGTGTGGCATAAGCCAGGATTTCTAGAAATTCGTGTTTTCTTCCGGCAAATTTCTTAAGTAGCTCCAAGAGTAGATTCCAGTGGAATGTCCATCGCTGAATAGTAAACGAAGGGCATAATTACCAACGGGAAATAACTTTATGAGTTTTACCTCCTTATACTCATCCATGCCAGAGGTACCCCCTTGAATTCTCCCAAAAATATCCATCTCACCTGTTTGCTCTGCACTGGGGGAGTGTTTTCGAAGAAACGAACCACTCCAAAAGTCTTCTGTACCATCGAACCACTTCAAAGCGAGAGAGTCTCCGATAATTTCAAACCGAACCGGAATATCCACTTGGAATTAGATAAAAGAATCTAAGCTATGTCCTGCGGAAGGAGGCTCGGATGGATCACTTCCACTTTGATAATAGGGATCCAATACTTCATTTCGAAAGGGGCGGCTGAAATCTTCACCTCGTTCCGCAGCCTTATTGAATTCTTTAACTTCCCGGTCAATAATTTCTTGCTGTAGATCCTTTTTTTGTAATTCCTCGTCAAGGCTTCGCTCATCCCAGAATTTATCGTTATGAAATTGGCCAGGTCCAGCTTCTTCTGGTAATTGGGTCGGCTTGATCACTTCCCAATCCGGTTTTCGAGTACAATCAATTCCAGCATCGTCCAAGTTGTCAACACTGGGCAAGGGATTACCGGCTTGGGGACATTTCAATTGATTCTCGAGGGAATCTTCATTAGATAAGTTTCCTCCTAATTCAATCGGTTCAGGCGACTTGGTTACTTTGATGGAACTCTCCTGCCCGGAATCCGGAACTTCAATCTTAGGTTGATCGTCTCGGTTAAGCTGCAATTCTTTAAATGTTGCATCGTTTAAACTCGAAATACTAGGATTGTAGGGACTTTCCACAGATATAACTTGTATGATCATACTTGGGATTGCAAATTCAAATGATCTTTTTAAACCCTTCGCAAAGAAGACTGAGCAAGTTTTTTATTGCTCTACTTATCCAAATTTTGTTAGATCTTATCTATGGCCAGAGAAACCATAATTCTAGAGTGTACCGAAGCACGCAAAGAAGGAAAACCACCTTCTCGCTACATGGCGTCTAGAAACAAAAAGTTACAAACGGATGCGGTTGAAAAGAAAAAGTATAATCGCTTTTTACGCCGTCACACGCTGCATCGCGAAATTAAGGGCTAACTCAGTTTTTTCAATCGCCCGTGGGGAGTAGCGAGCTTATTTCTCCTGCAATTTCAGTAAAAGCAGCGGAGGCTGCAGAATCAGGGTGTCCAAAGATGATTGGAATTCCGTGATCTCCACCGAGTCGGATCTCTTCATCCAAAGGAACTTCCCCCAAGAAAACGGTTTCTAAGTTCTTTGCAGTCAATGGTCCTCCTCCTTGTCCAAATAAAAATCTTTTCTCTCCCGTTTCTTGATCTTGTAGAAAGCTCATGTTTTCGATGATACCAAGTATGGGAACATTGACTTTGGGAAACATCATTGCTCCTCTTCTTGCAACTTCAACTGCAGCTTTTTGGGGGGTGGTCACGATTACCACTCCATCCAACGGCAAAATTTGAGCTAAGGAAAGCTGGGCATCTCCAGTTCCGGGAGGCAGGTCCACTAAAAGGTAGTCCAGTTCGCCCCAGTCCACATTAGTTGCAAATTGTTGAATGGTTTTCATTACCATGGGTCCGCGCCAAACCACGGGAGTTTCTTCATCTACAAGCAAGCCCATCGACATCACCTTTATGCCGTGGTTTTCAACGGGAGAAAGGAGGTTTTCTTCCAATGCAGTTGGTTGTTCAGAAATTCCAAGTTGAAGAGGAATGGATGGACCGTAAAGATCACAATCCATCACTCCTATGGTCAAAGGCTCACCTTGGTCGTTGTTTATTTTGGAAAGTGCGCTCGCTAAGTTCGCGGTGATGGTTGATTTCCCTACGCCTCCTTTTCCACTGGCAATAGCAATGATTCTTTTGATTCCAGCTAAAGTATTTTTCCCATTATCGGCTTCCTGGGAATTTTGTGCATCGTTATCTTTTTTGAAGATCACCCTTACTTCATGAGAAGAAACCGAAGGCTCTGCTTCCAATACCGTCTCGATCTCGTGCTTTAGGGTATTGGGTAGAGTGGAATCTGAACCTCCGATTTCAACTTTCACCTTAGCATGGCCCTGAATCAAGCTTGCGTCGCTGATCAAACCGAAAGAAACGATATCTCGGGTGTAGCCGGGATATTTTACTTTTTGAAGAATGGGAAGAATGTCTTCTGCTGTCATGTTTAAAGCGATCATCAAGGAACCTCTTACGAGGATGGCAATCAAAAATTTAATTGGAGCATAACAAATAAAATTTTTAATAAACCATTATTTGTAGGATTGCGCTTGCGAGATCGAACAAGTTTTAGATGGTAGTGTAATGAATGTGGAAATGAATGGATGGAAATGGATTTTGGGAACTTTGGTACTTGTCATTACACCGGTTTGTGCTCAGACGGGTTCAACGATTCTACTAGGACCAATTGAAGGAGAATTGGCAAAAAAACAAATTGCAATAGATCTCGATGGTACCCAAAAGAGTCTGCTTTCCCTAGCTTCTCGTGCGATCAATGCTCACGGTGCATTCAGGCTTAGTACCGCCAAGTCTAGCCGCTTTGGAATTTCGCTTGTAGCCCAGGGGAGTAAAGAGGTACAACTCTCCATCTCTTCAGGGAATCCCCGCAAAGTAATCAAGAAATTTCCCCAGGATGGAACCAGTGGAAAAGATGCGGTTTTAAAGGCTTTGGATAAAATGGTTCTAGAAATTACGGGCGAGGCGAGCTTTTTCAGTGGGCGTATAGCCTATCTATCATCCCTTTCCGGTAAAAAAGAAATCTTTTTATCCGACGCCCTGATGAGTTCCGCAAGTCCTCAAACTTCATTTGGGAAAATCACTTTTAATCCAAGTTGGGATAATTCGGGGCAGGGGATTTTCTTCACCAGTAATCGAAAGATTTTCAATAATATTTACCACCTCAATTTAACGACCCGAAAAATCCAAACGATTGCAAGTTACCGGGGTAGTAATTTGAGAGCTTTACAAAACCCTCGTACTTCCCAAGTGGCATTTATTCTTTCGGCTTCAGGGAATCCTGAAGTTTGGTTGTCTGAAAGCATGTTGAGTAAGCCAAGAAAAGTAACCAACAATCGAAGCAACGAATCAGGTCCTTGCTGGTCGCCTGACGGTAGAAGAATGATTGTCACCTCAGACAGTCGAGGTCGTCCACAGCTTTATGAGGTCTCGCTTTCCACCGGCAGGCTCACCCGAATTCCAACTAATGTTAGTTCTCATTGCACCGAAGCAAGCTGGAATCCTGTGGATCCTACCCGGATTGCATTTACCGCTGCCATTGGTGGTGGATTTCAAGTTTGCGAATACAACTTTGCTGAAAGAAAGACCAAGGTTCTTTCCAAAGGTACTAGGGATGGCATGCAACCAAATTGGGCAAGTGATGGCCGGCACTTATTTTATACAGAAAGAAGTTCAAGCGGTGCTACCCGAATTGTTTTGTTGGATACTGAGTTTGAGGAAGCAAAACCGATCCCGCTTCATGATTCTTCTTTCGGAAATTGTTCCCAGTTAAATTTTTATTACTAAGAAGAAACTTGCTGAATACCGTTATTTCTAAATACCTTTAGTGTGTTGTTAGGTATCGAATTTACTCGCTTGCAAATTAAATTATAGCTAGTTCCAAAGAGTGTTTCATATAGTTAAAATTATTGTATGCTTCGGTTTGTTTTCGCCTTTATTGGTGACCGGGAAAATAAAAGTTGAATTGCATAATGGTGGTTTGATCGAAGCCACTTTACTAAAGAAAACCGATGAAAAGCTTATCTTGGATTTGGGGTTTGAAGTTCTTTCAATTCCCCAAAAGGAAATTGCTAGAGTCTTTGAAGCTAAGGAGAAAATGGCTCCCGAACTTATCGTGGGAGATTCCCTGTTCACCAGTTCAGTGAACCGTCGGGCAGCCCCCCTGCGTGATTTGGTGGATGATTTAGGAAAAGCCGTGGTGATGATTCGCACCCCGGTTGGACTAGGTTCAGGATTTTTGATTCATCCGGATGGTTATGTCGTGACCAATGACCATGTGGTTGCGGGAGAGCGTAAGATTTCAATTACTCAATTTAGTCAATCGGGTGAGGAATTACTCAAGAAGAATTTTGATAATGTTCGGATCGTTGCCACGGGTGGCAATCTTGACCTGGCACTACTTAAGATTGAAGGCCAGGAAACAACCGGCTTTCCGATTGTTCCTTTGGGCGATTCGATTGAATTGAACCAAGGAGATCGGGTCTTTGCAATTGGAAGCCCACTGGGCTTGGAAAGAAGCGTTTCAGAAGGAATTGTAAGCCTTAGGAACCGTATTATTTCCGACCGCATTCATATTCAGACCACCGCCGAAATTAGTCCGGGGAACTCGGGTGGTCCATTGTTCAATTATCGAGGAGAGGTGGTTGGGGTAAACAATATGAAAGTGGTTTCCCAAGGGGCAGAGGGCTTGGGCTTTGCTATTCCCGTACATACCCTCAAAACTTTTCTCCAGAATCGAGACGCCTATGCCTTTGATCCGAGAAATCCGAATGCCGGTTTCCGTTATCTTTCGCCTCCCTCCACCCGAAAACCAATTCCTACAAAATGAAAAGCCTGAAACCCATTCGTATTTTCACAGCATCCACCATTTTTATTTTCTCATCCCTATCTGCATCGGAGAAAAAAAGCATGTCAAACTATCTTCCCGAAGATAGTTTGTTTGCATGGGAAGTGGACCATTGGAATGAACTCCAAGAAGAATTTTCGCAGAGTCCGTGGGGGGAGATTGCAGAATTTCCTGCTTGGGGCAAAATCCAGAAATGGATCGGTGAAAATTGGGCCGAAGGATTGAAAGGTTTTTCGGAGAAGGAAAAGGGGGAGTTGGAAGATTTCTACGAACAAGTGCATTTGCCCCTTTGGGAATCCCTGAATGGAGGTTTGGCCATTGCGGTTGGGCAAATCGAAAGAAGCTTTGAAAATGAAGTCGTAAAGTGGAAAAACGAAGATGGAGGAAATTCAAAATGGCAGGCTCTGGGCTTGCCTCAAATTTCTTTGATCGCTCAAAGCAAGTTGTCAGAGCAAGAGTTTGAAGAAATGATGGACTGGGTCAAGGAATGGATAAAAAACAAACAGACCGGAAAATCTTGGATGGAAAAATCAACGATTGAAGGGGCAAAAATTCACTGGATTGGGCATACTAAAAGCCAGGAACTAAATACGATTCCCGCTAAGGATACCATGATCGCATTCTCTTTTCATGAAGGGATGTTCCTTATTTTGAGTGGGGGAGAGGAACATGTTGAGGAAACAATCCTTCGTATCCAAGGGAAATCCAAGGCTTCTACCTTGTCCGAATCCGTTCAATACCAAGATGCATTCGACGCGATTGAAAAAGGCCAGGCACGAGCCTTTATAAATTTTAAAAAGCTCATTTCCTTTTTTGAGCAAATTCAAAACATGCCCAATTTCAAATTTCCTGAAAACCCACTTGGTATCACCTTTGATGGCTTGATCAATGGCCTTGGTCTTAAAGGACTGGATCATTTTGCTATGCAGATTGATTTTGAAGATCATGAATTCTCAATAGCACAGGGGCTCTTTATGAATGAAAGAGAAGGCTTGCTCGCTTTCCTTAATCCTGTGGGTTCCAATGTTGAACTTTATGATTTTTGCCCTGCCAATGCGATTGGAGTCTCAACCTTTAGGCTGGATTTTGCCGAGATGTGGACAACTGTTGAAAAAACTTTAGCCCGAGTCAGTCCTGGATTAGGATTGTTACTGAATTCTCAAATTCAAGCATTTGAGGACCAGGCAAAACTGTCTTTTCGAAAAGATTTGTTTGGATCACTGGGAGATGAGGGAGCATCTTTCTCCTACCTGAATCTTTCCGCTTCCGGGGAGGTTGACCTTAGTAACCCAAGTTCTGCTCTCTATGCGATTTCATTAAAGGATCCTGAGCTCTTTGACCGGACTCTTCGGTCTCTTCTTGATGCGGTAAGTCCAGGAAGTGACTTATTTCAGGAACGGGAACACCAAGGAGTTCTAGTTCGTTCGATGCGCGGTCAAGGTGGCGGTACTTCCCTAAGTTATGCCTTAAAGGACCGGTGGTTGCTTTTATCCATGGGAGAAGAGCGATATTTGAATCAATTGATTAATCGAATGAAAGGAGCAAAATCCTCCCTTTGGAAGCAATCTCATATTCAAAAAGCGTTGAAGGAAATGCCCACGGATGTACGACAACTTGACTATGCCAATTTCCGTAAAATCATACCCTTTTTCTCCTCGGTTCCATTTTCGATTTTGAGCAATGCCTATAACATCGAAATAAATGCCGATGATTTTGGCGATTTCCCATTTTTCATGCTCTTAGTCTCTCAAGATCATGAAGCTGGGCTTATTTCCAAAGGCAAACTTTTTCGTATTCCCAAATGACTCGCTTTGCCCCCATTTTAAGGATCGGCGTGAATGGACTTGTCTGCATTTTTTTACTTATTCATTGTCTTGCGGGAAAAAAAGCTAGACCGGTTAGGCTCTCTACACCCGAAGTCCACCTAGCCGGTTGGAACGCTCGCTGTTTAAATCATGCTGATCTCAACGGGGACGGCTTACAGGATTTGATTTATTTTAACCTCAATCGTTCGAGGATTGAGATTCTTTATCGTTGTAAGGATGGAGCAAGACCACCTCGAATTCGTCCGGTTGAACAGGATCGCTGGGAACCAGTGATGAACGACGCACCTTATTTGGAGGAGAGAATATTCGTCCCTGGCAATCTTACTTCATTGGCGATTGGGGATTTGAATTTAGACGGTCGACCCGATCTGGTTCGTGCTAGCCCGGATGAAGGCGTATTTGTTCATTTTCGAGAAAACAATTCCACTTGGAGCAAACCCCTGCTCATAGAGAGCGGTAGAATTCGTCCTTTCTCCGGGAGTTTAAAAGTATTACCTTCTTCCAAGTCCGCCGCAATGCCCCGGCTTTTTATCTTCACTTTAGAAGGTCTGGAAAGGTTGAGCTTTGTAAATGGAGTTCCTTCATACCCCTCGGTCTTGGCAAGAGAAGATGGAAAGCGGGCATATGGCACTGAACTTGCCGATATTGATGGAGATGGATTTATCGATTGGATTTACTTAGTTCCCGAAGATGAGGACTCACTCAAACTTAGGCTTGGTCATGAAACCGGATTTGGACCCGAATCCTCTTTCGATCTGAAACTTTCTTCCTTTCCCACTCCTTATTTTTCGAAAGCTGAAAATGAAAGAGTGCAATTTTGCTCGATTGACGCCGTTTCCAATGAAGCCTTGGTTTTTTCTTTTGATTCCAAGAATGGAGGAGAAAGGGAAGCGGACCAACTTAAAGTTCTCTCTTATGATTTATTTTCCGATTCAAACAAAGAAACTGCGTGGGTAATGGATGATTTTAATGGCCAAGGCTGGCCGGATCTCGTGGCCGCTGACTCTTCCTTTGGTGAACTTCTATTCCTGCCAGGAAAGCCAAACGGTAAATTTGGAATGGCCCGAAAAGTCCCCTCTTTAAGAGGTATTTCTTCCCTTCACCCCCTACGCACTGAAAATAATCTTCCGCCAAGCTTATTAGTTCTCAGTTTGGATGAGGAAGCCCTCGGAGTCGCACAATTTGATCCCAAGGCAAAGGGCGCTTTTTCCTTTCCCGAGATGCTAAGCACCCAGGGAGCTCCGGTGGTCGCTTGTACCACAGATTGTGACTCGGACGGTTTGGATGAGATTCTGGTGGTCACCGAGGATGACTCTGATTTTACCTTGGAAACTTGGGGGTTAGATGAAAAAGGAAAGCCACAAAGGCTGCATTCTTATAAGTTGCAAAATTGGCGTCGAGAACCAGCGGATCTTTTCCCCTGTCACCTCAACCAGGATGGGTGGGTGGATTTGTTGGTTTTATCCAGCCGAGAAGCCCCTACGATTCTTTTGGGTGACTCCTCGGGTTCTTGGATTGAGGTGGCACAGGATTCTGTGGTTCGAAAAAGTTTTCTCAAGGGAGCGGAGGCAAACCGCTTGGGCTTATTAGTCAATACCAAATCCAGGAGGGATGAAATTCTTATTTGTGGAAAGGGATTCGTCCGGTCTGTAATTTGGCAAGATCAGGATTTTAAAGTAACCGGACAATTCAACTCGGTGGATCAGAGCGGTTACTTATTCGCTCCCCAACGGTTGGATTTGGATGGAGATGGCAAAGACGAACTTTATGCCTATCATTCCGAAGGTTATTGGGAGAGACTTTCCGATGTGGGTAAGCTGGGTGGAATTAAAACCGGGAGAAATCAAAGTATGACCAAGCCCCTTCTATCTCGAGTTCTTCAGTCAGGAAAAACCGAGAGCTTAGTATCAATGGGGAGTAGCGGTTTTCAACTTTTAGGTAAATCATCTGCCCGCGATCTTACAGTCCAGGTGGAAGCACGCCACCTAACCGATCTTCCCGGGATTCGCTACAATGGAATTGATTCTGGGGATTTCAATGGGGATGGCCAAGCTGACTTGGTCTGCTTGGACGGACGAAAAAACCTTCTGGAATTTCTCTCTCTCGATACCAAAAATCAAAAATTTTCCAGTGTTTTACATTTTCGAACTTTTGAGAAAAATATGCATTACCAAGGTAAAAAGGGTGGTGCTTATGAGCCACGGGAAGGGTTGGTGATCGACTTGAACGGGGATCGTTTGGATGATCTTGTTTTCTTGGTCCACGACCGACTTCTTTGCTATTACCAAGAAGGAGGAAAACCGAAGTGAAAATTCTTATCCTCGGAGATATCGTCGGCCGTCCTGGAAGAAATTTTATTATGCAAAACTTGACGCGAATTCGTACTGATATGGCAATTGATCTGGTACTCGCAAATGGAGAGAATGCTGCTGGCGGGGCTGGAATAACCGCCAAGATTGCTACGGAATTAAAAAGAGCGGGTGTGGATGCCATCACCTTGGGTGATCATGTTTGGGATCAAAAAAACTTTGAAAATGAAATTGAAGACTTGAATTTTGTCTGCCGTCCCGCGAACTTACCAGAAACCAATCCGGGCAGAAAACATCTTATCCTTGAAATACATGGGCTTCAGGTCGGTGTTTTTACGGTATTAGGTCGAAGTTTTATGGGACCCAAGGTAAAATGTCCCTTTGAAACTTCATCTGATTTGATTCAATCTCTTCAAGCTCAGACCGATCTTATTCTTTGTGAGATTCATGCCGAGGCAACTTCGGAAAAGGAATCCATGGGCTGGCATCTAGATGGACGGGTCGGGATGGTATATGGAACACATACTCATGTGCCCACTGCGGATGGTAGAATCTTACCGAAGGGCACCGCTTACCAAAGTGATTTGGGGATGACGGGGCCAAGGGAATCTGTCTTGGGAAGAGAAATCGAAGCCTGTCTTGGTCGCTTTCTGGACGGATTGCCTAGAAGGTGTCCGGTTGCAGAAGGAGATGTTGGTCTACAAGGTTGTATTATTGATTTTCACCCGCAAAAGCCAAAATTTCCAATTTCCTACCGGCGCTTCGAACTTCGGGAAAGCGATTTCCAGAAAGCATAATTATCTACGTCCACCAAAAAGCCCAAGTCGGAAGGCATAGTAAAGTAACATCAAGAGAGAGCTTGCAAAAGCTGCTACATAAGTCATGGCCGCTGCATTTAAGACTTTTCTGGCACCATCCAATTCCTTTGCAGCAACATAATTTCCTTTTTGTAAGCAAGCGAGGGCGCGACTGCTGGCATCAAACTCAACCGGTAAAGTAACTAAGGTGAACAATGTAGTACAGCCAAACAATAAAACACCAATCCAAGATACAGTGGCACCAGCGAATGAGTGAGCACCACCAAGCATGAAGGCTATGAAAATTACCACAAAGGAAAGTTTACTGGAAATATTTGCCACCGGTACCCAAGCTGAGCGAAAGGTTAAAAAACCGTAAGCCTTGGCATGTTGAATCGCATGCCCCACTTCATGAGCAGCAATACCAAAAGCAGCCATAGAATTTCGATCATGGACATCTGCACTTAATCGCAGGCTTTTGGATCTGGGATCGTAGTGATCACTTAGAGTCCCACCAACTCGCTCAATTCGGACATCATGAATATTATTGTCTGAAAGGATTTTGTGAGCCACCTCTGCACCAGTCATCCGGGACTGAGTCGTATAAGCACTATACTTTTTAAAACGGCTTTTTGTTATGCTCGAAGCATACAGACTAAAGCCAACGCAGATTAAAATGATTACAATATATAAGGGATCGAAAAACATGATTAAATTAAGTTATGAATTACTGTATAGTGATGATTTAGTTTTGCTCAAAAAATTCTGCAACTCTGGATTTAAAAAAAGGGCATTCCCCCAAGATTTTTAAGCGGTAGATAAAATTTTTAATGTCGAAAGTATAAGAATTCCTTGTTTTAAAATTATCTGCTACATGAAATCAAAAAAGATTTATCTCGCTGTTGATTTAGGTGCAGAAAGCGGACGCGTTCTTGCCGGTGAATGGGACGGACTTTCCTTAAATCTTCGCGTCTTGCACTCTTTCCCCAATGGCCCCGTTGATTTGAATGGCTCCATCCATTGGAATCTGGTCGGAATTTACAATGAAATCCTTACGGGTTTGGCGATGGCCCAAGCAAAATATGGATCCAGCCTTGAGTCCATTGGTGTGGACAGTTGGGGACTGGACTATGGTCACTTGGACAGGAATGGATTTCTGCTCGGTATGCCATTTCATTACCGGGATGAAAGGACGCACCCCATGGTGGAACTGGTTCATCAGCGGGTGGATCGAGAAGAGTGCTATGCCCGTACTGGTATTCAACCTTTGTTCATCAATACCCTTTTTCAGTTAATGGCAGAGAAAGAATCCGCTCAAATTTGTATGGAGCATTCAGATCATATGCTATTCACCCCGGATCTAATTAATTTTTGGCTCACTGGGGAAAAAGGGAATGAAATAACTATGGCAAGTACAAGCCAGATGCTTAATCAGGAAACCCGAAATTGGGATTTTGAATTTCTCAAAGATCTGGGGATTCCTACGGGTTTTCTCGGACAACTCTGGGAGCCTGGACATCTTGTCGGCATGGTCCATGGCAAGGCAAAGCAAAGGATCCAGTGTGAAAACCTTCCGGTTTATACGGTGGGTTCTCACGATACCGCGTCCGCGGTTGTAGGAGTACCAGCATTATCCGATGGTGATTTTGCTTACTTGAGTTCAGGAACCTGGAGCTTGATGGGAGTGGAAAATGATCAGGCCCTATGCGATCCGCAAAGTCTGGATTTGGGCTTTACCAATGAATTTGGAGTTGATGGAAGCATCCGCTACCTGAAAAATATCAGTGGTCTTTGGATTGTGCAGGAGTGTCGGCGGGAATGGCAAGCAATGGGGGAGGGCTTTGATTACGATCAACTTACCCATATGGCTCGGGAAGCCACTCCTTTCATTGCCTCCATCGATGTTGATGACCCCGTTTTTTCAAGCATGGGAGATATGCCCCGCAAAATCGAACAACAATGCAAAGCATCGGGCCAGTCCATCCCCAGCAGTAAAAATGAAACCATTCGAACCGCCCTGGAGGGGCTTGCCCTAAAGTACCGGCAAGTACTCGAAAACTTGCGTTCTCAGACTGGAAAGTCTCTGGAAAAAATTCACATTGTCGGAGGTGGAACCAAAAATGAATTGCTCAATCAAATGACCGCCGACTCCACCGGTTGTGAAATCATTTCCGGACCAATCGAAGCTACCTCAGTTGGTAATATTCTGGTCCAGATGATTGCCATTGGTGACATATCCTCTCTCGCCGAAGGCCGTCAGCTGGTCCGCGAATCCTTTGAGCCCAAAAGATATCAACCGCATCATTCGGACCAATGGGAAGATGCCTACCAAACCATGCGTAGTCTGAATCAAGCGTAATTTAAATTCATCCTCCAAATAGGAACTTTTAAATGAAATCAGAAACCATATGGAAAAATCTACCTAAAGTTGGGATTCGTCCCACCATTGATGGACGGTTGGGAGGAGTTCGGGAGTCCCTGGAAGAGCAAACCATGAACCAAGCCAAGTCGGTTGCTCAATTGATCGAAGAACAACTGAAATATCCCAATGGGGAACCGGTTGAATGTGTGATTGCAGACACCTGTATTGGGGGCGTTGCGGAAGCAGCCATGGCGGCCGATAAGTTCTCCTCCGAAGGGGTGGAAGTATCGCTTACGGTTACCCCATGCTGGTGCTATGGTTCCGAAACCATGGATATGGATCCGCTCATCCCAAAAGCAGTCTGGGGATTTAATGGAACGGAGAGACCGGGCGCGGTCTACTTGGCTGCGGTTTCTGCAGCCCATGCCCAAAAAGGAATCCCCGCATATAAAATTTATGGCGAGGATGTACAAGATGCATCCGATGACCGTATACCCGTTGATGTTCGTGAGAAAATCTTTCGCTTTGTCCGTTCCGGCTTAGCGGTTTCAATCATGCGTGGAAAATCTTACCTTTCCATGGGTGGAACCTCAATGGGAATCGTTGGCTCCACCGTCGATCCGAATTTCTTTGAATCCTATTTGGGCATGCGGGTCGAGTTTTGCGATATGTCAGAATTTAATCGTCGAATCGATTCGGATCTTTTTGATTCCGAAGAATTGATTCGGGCAAAGGAATATGTCAGCACACATTTCCGGGAAGGTAAGGATTACAATGCTCCCGATCAGCAACGGCCCCGTGCTCTGCTTGATCAGGAATGGGAAACCTCGATTAAAATGTGTTTAATCGCCCGTGATTTAATGGTGGGCAATTCGGCTCTAAAGCAAAAGGGGTGGGGCGAGGAAGCTCTGGGCCATGATGCGATAGCCGCAGGCTTTCAGGGTCAAAGACAATGGACGGATCACATGCCAAACGGAGATTTTATGGAAACCGTGCTCAATTCGAGTTGGGACTGGAATGGCAAGAGAGCACCCTATATTTTAGCCACGGAAAATGATGCATTAAATGGAGTGTGTATGTTATTCGGACAACTCCTGACTCACAGCGCTCAAGTTTTTGCGGATCTTCGTACCTATTGGAGCCCTGATGCCGTGGAAAGAGTAAGCGGAAAAAAGCTGTCCGGTGATGCAGAAAATGGAATTCTTCATTTGATTAACTCTGGCCCAGCTGCCTTGGATGGAACTGGAGAACAAGTAGATACCGATGGAAACCCCTCTATGAAACCCTACTGGGATATTTCCGAACAAGAAGTTTTTGCCTGTAATCAGGCAGCTACTTGGCACCCTTCGATCACCGAGTACTTTCCAGGTGGTGGCTGGTCAACTCGATATAAGACTAAAGGAGGTATGCCAGTGACCATGACCCGCTTAAATATCGTAAAAGGTCTGGGCCCGGCCCTCCAACTTGCTGAGGGGTTTACCGTAGAGCTGGAAGGCGAGGTTCATGACCTGCTTGATCAGCGAACCAACCCCACTTGGCCCACCACTTGGTTTGCCCCCCGTCTCACCGGAAAAGGTGCATTCCGTAGCGTCTACTCGGTCATGGATGCTTGGGGCTCAAACCACAGCGTGATGACCCCGGGACATGTGGGTGCCGATTTTATTTCATTGGCCGCAAACTTACGAATTCCGGTTTACATGCACAACTTGGAAGAGGAAAATATTTTCAGGCCGTCCACATGGACTGCGTTTGGAACCTCCGATCTGGAGGCTGCAGATTTTAGAGCTTGTGAAAAACTGGGCCCACTCTACACGGCCTACAAATAAAGAAATAGATAGATAGGATAAGAACTTACTTCTT
>DEYT01000039.1:0-1825 GCA_002364975.1 Opitutia bacterium UBA3151
TTTTAAATCTATATTAGGAGTTGAAATTCGTCAACCACTGTAAGCTTTATTCCACTACCCATGAGTTTTTTCCAGTTAGAAGTTCTTGCAAAGATCCTCTGCCATTGGATTGAGATGATTGAATTTGGCCAATCACAGATTCTTCATAAGTTTCTCGGCCTTCTAACTGACGTAAGACACCAAGAGGGGTTGGAAAGGTGGGATATGTCATTTGTGCAAGAAGCGTAGGGTAAGCAGCATTCGGGCTTTTCGAATGATGGATAAGCAGCTTAGCTTTTTCTTCATCGGATTCAGCGGAAACGACTTCAGGGTCAAGTCCATTCAATCGTATTCCTTTACCAGACTCTTGACCGAAAACCAGAGGTTTTCCCTCTTCAAGGTATAAAACTTGGTCATTGCGCACATCTCGACCTGTAATAGGATCAAATGTTTTATTATTGAAAATCACGCAATTCTGAAAAACTTCAATAAAAGAAGTTCCTTTGTGTGCTTGGGCAGCCTTAAAAGTTTCTAGCATATGTTTTTGATCCGTATCCGTAGTCCTCGCAATAAAGGTTGCTTCACTTCCTAAAGCAAAAAGTAGGGGGTTTACTGGGTAGTCAACAGAGCCAACTGGTGTACTTTTCGTCTTCTTCCCAACCTCGGAAGTTGGGCTATATTGGCCCTTGGTAAGTCCATAAATTCGATTATTAAACAACAGGACATTGATATCCAAATTCCTCCTTAAAAGATGCATCAGGTGATTTCCACCTATGGATAAGCCATCTCCATCCCCAGTAATCATCCAGACCGACAAGTCTGGGTTGGCAACCTTGACTCCCGTTGCAACAGTAGGAGCCCTTCCGTGTATGGTATGAAAACCGTAGGTATTCATGTAGTATGGAAAACGGCTGGAACAACCGATTCCGCTGACCACAACAAATTTTTCCTTAGGCAAGCCCAGCTCTGGCAGTGTTCGTTGCACTGCATTGAGAATAGCATAATCTCCGCATCCTGGGCACCACCTCACATCGTTTGATGTAACAAAATCTTTTTTCGTCAATGCATCTTCTCCTGAAGCTGTACTCATCGTTAAAATTTATGCTTAGGTCAAATGCTTTACAAACTCTTCCCTTAGTTCGGATACTTTAAATGGTTTACCTTGAATCTTATTATAAGGAATGACCTCTTTAATATATTTTGCCTTTAATAGGATGCTTAACTGGCCAAGGTTTAGCTCTGGTGCTAGAATCTTTTTAAAGGAAGAAAACAAATTCTCGAGATCATTTGGAAATGGATTCAAGTGCCTTAAATGGATACTGCTTATGGAAAAACCTTCATCCTGAAGAACCTTAGTCGCTGACGAAATAGCACCGTAAGTGCCCCCCCATCCAATGACTAAAAGATCGCCTACCTTTTTACCCTGAACTCGAATAGGTGGATAACTCTTGGCAATGCCATCAATCTTGTCAGACCGTAAATGAGTCATATTTTCATGATTTTCTGGATCATAACTGACTCCACCATCCTCAGACTTCTCAAGACCACCAATGCGATGCTCCAACCCAACTTGGCCAGGTATTGCTTGGGAACGGGCAAGGGTATCTGGATTTCTTTTGTAAGCCACTAAATCCTCTCCTTCTTTCGCCAATTCATTTTTAATTTCAGGCAAATCGCTTACATTTGGAATCTGCCAAGGTTCAGATCCATTCGCAACATAGAGATCACTCAACAAGATGACTGGAGTCATGTAAGTTAATGCTATTCTTGTGGCTTCCATTGCACACTCAAAACAATCCGAAGGGGAATGAGCCGCCAAGACAGGGAGCGGGCAATCACCATGACG
>DEYT01000039.1:2205-3933 GCA_002364975.1 Opitutia bacterium UBA3151
CCCCCTCTTTGTACATCGATAATAATCACGGGTAGCTCAGTAATGGAAGCTAAACCAATAAATTCACTCTTCAAACACATTCCTGGTCCACTGGTTGCAACCACCGCAAGATCACCAGCGAAGCTTGCTCCAATCGCCATTCCCATCGCTGAGATTTCATCTTCTGCTTGTAAGGTTTTCACTCCATATTTTTTAAGAGTAGATAATCCTTCAAGTATGGGGGATGCCGGGGTGATCGGATAACCAGCATATAAAAGCTCACGTTTTGACTTTTCAGCAGCAGCAACCAAACCGTATACTAAAGCCTCGTTACCGGAAATCTTGCGATACAAACCTGGATTAACTGGAGCTTTTGATACTTGGTATCGATTCCTTGCTGTCTCCATGGTATCCCCTAAATTAAACCCAGCTTTTAAGGCAATCGTATTCGCCTCAGCTAGTTCTGGAAGTCGCTTGGACCACTTATCATCAAAAAATTTGAGGGTTGGTTCCAATGGCCTACCATAAACGTAATACATAAAACCAAGTGCAAAAAAGTTTTTACATCTAGCTTTATCAGAAGGCTTTAACGAGCTATCCTTGAGGGCATCCTTGGTCAAGCTTGTCAAATCCAATTCGACAAGGTGATATTTTTTCCTGAAATCTTCATCTTCGAGTGGATTGCTATCATATCCAGCCTTGGCGAGGTTCATTTTTTTAAATGAATCAATATTAACAACAAGCATTCCCCCTTCAGGCAGATCATCAATGTTTGTTTTTAATGCTGCTGGATTCATTGCCACAAGAGCATCGGGCTCATCTCCTGGAGTAAGAATCTTTCGGCTTCCAAATTGTAATTGAAAACCGGATACTCCTGCAAGGGTTCCAGCAGGTGCTCGAATTTCAGCAGGAAAATCTGGAAGGGTTGCAATATCATTCCCAGCAAAAGCACTAGAATCGGTAAAGCGCTCCCCTACGGTTTGCATGCCGTCACCGGAATCACCGGCAAATCGAACGACAGCAGATTCGATTTCTTCGAAAGAATCGGTGGAAGGACTCATGAAAAATTGGCAGATAGAATAAAAGGTACCAAATTGGTTATATAAATTTGCTACTTTATTGAATGAATCTCAACGAAAATCTTTTTAAAAAAGCTTTATTTTCTAACAAATTTTAAAGAATTGGAAATAATGGTGTAAAATATTCATAAATCTGGATTTACTAAGGGGAAAGGAAACAAGTTAAATGCAAGTGAAATTCTTTCATTCCTTGATTCATTCAGACGAACCCCATGCTTTAAATGAGGTGGAAATATAATTATTCTTCCTACGGCAGGCTCCAATTCAAATTCTTCTCCATTTTTGAAGAATAAATTACCAGAATTTTTATCTGCTCGTAGGTAGGCAACTGCAGAAAGTACGGACAAACCAGAGTGATTGTGTAATCCAGTCATTTCATTAGGTTTTGCTACATTGAACCAAAAAGGTGGAAATGAGTTTTTTTCACCCGCTAAAGGCTTAAATAAAATCATGGATGAAATTTTGAAGACTTCTGCCGCTAAATCACGGGCATGTCGCATAGCTTGCTTAACACTTGGAACCAAATCAACCGGTAGGTAAGAATTTTCCCATCTGCCATTGATTTTGTGACTAGTGAAAATTTGCTCCCTATTTCGATTGTACTCCGATAGTAATGTAGATGCCCAAATTTTATGATCTGAAATTTTTGAAATGAGGATTCTATCTTTGC
>DEYT01000039.1:4318-11186 GCA_002364975.1 Opitutia bacterium UBA3151
AAAACACATTGTATTAAAAAATAGTCGGGATGGATAGATTCAAACTTTCGGCCTCCTGCTCCCAAAGCAAACCTAAAAACTAGTAATTATCACCCCCTCTAAGGCGATGTTTCCCGCTTGCTGACATCTCTGTAAATCTAATTCACTTTATGGATCAACTAGTAAACTCGTGTTGGATCAAAGGTTGTGAATGTAATCGTTCAGTTCTTACATGGATTTCACGACCCTCGATATTTTTTCCTTTCGTTTTTCTTACGGTCAGGTTTTTCTGGAAAAAATGGTTTCATGATCATGCAGATCCCGCATATAAGACCAAAAGCAATTGGATATACTACAACAAATGCTATGAAAGAGTCAGGTGAAAGTCCAAAGAGATCAGGAATGATATTTACGCATAAGAGCCAAGTTCCAACACAAAGAAAAATGGTTATGAATGTCGCTGCAGTTTGCATCAAGTCGCTTTCTGATTTGATTATTTTCGATCTTATCCTCTGATGATCTTTCTTTCAAAAGAACGATCTGCACCCCGGATACACCGTGCATTAACCGAGACAACCCTACCCTTCTTAAAGTAAGTTGGTGGATTTCCTTCGCGTGAAATTTCCAGTACCCACTTTATAACTCCACGAACGATTCGCTTCTTATTTGAAACCTTCATGTTGCCAAAATTGTTGCCAAAATAACATAAATTTATCGATATTTATTAAGTTTCTGAAGTAAACAAAAAAGAGACCCTCATTACTGAGAGCCCCTAATTTGCAGGGTTTGACGCTATTTTAAATGGTCGGGACGGAGAGATTCGAACTCTCGGCCTCCTGCTCCCAAAGCAGGCGCGCTAACCAGACTACGCTACGTCCCGTAAAGATGGAATACAATAGACTTTAATCTAAAATTGGCAAAGTAAATTGTTTTTTTTATTTTTCAGATTGCCCTCATATCATATCAACATATCATGATATGTTGATGCGTTTATGAAAAACTTTTCAGAACTTAGACCAAGTGAAGAAGATTTGAGAGCCCTTCTTCAAAAAAAAATACTAATTATGGATGGTGCCATGGGGACCATGATTCAACAGGAAAAGTTGGTTGAAGATGATTTTCGTGGCGAACTTTTCAAAAGCCACAAAGGAGATCTCAAGGGAAACAATGATCTTCTCAGTCTTACTCGGCCCGATGTTATTCGTAATATTCATAAAGCTTACTTTGAAGCTGGGAGTGATATGGTTGAGACCAACACCTTCAGTGCTACCAGTATTGCCATGGCCGACTACAACCTGGAAGAAATCGTTTATGATCTCAATGTTGCCTCAGCTAAAATCGCTAGACAAGCTGCGGACGAGGCTATGAAAAAAAATCCGAGCCGACCAAGGTTTGTTGCTGGAGCTATTGGCCCAACAAACAGAACAGCTTCCTTATCTCCTGATGTTAACGATCCATCCTTACGCAATGTAAATTTTGATCAATTGGTACTTTCCTATTATGACCAAATCAAAGCTTTGGTTGAAGGAGGTGTAGATATTTTACTTCCTGAAACTACTTTTGACACCCTCAATCTAAAGGCTGCAATTTTTGCGATTGAAAACTTTTTTGATGATCTCGGTAAGAGGCTTCCAGTAATTATGTCCATTACGATTACCGATGCCTCAGGTCGGACTTTATCGGGTCAAACTACTGAAGCTTGCTGGAATTCAATTGCTCATGCTAAACCATTGGGGATTGGCCTCAATTGCGCCTTGGGTGCAGATGCCATGAGAACTTACTTGCAGGCACTTTCCAAAAATGCGGATTGCTATGTCCACTGCTACCCAAATGCTGGCTTGCCCAACCCACTTGCGGCAACTGGATATGACGAAAAACCGAATGATACTGCTTCATCCTTGTTTACCTTTGCCGACGAGGGGATTTTAAATATGGCCGGAGGCTGTTGCGGCACCACCCCCGAACACATCCATGTGATTGCCCAGAAGCTTGAGCAGGCGGAGCCAAGAAGAGTACCCGAAGTTGAGCCAGCCCTTAGATTAAGTGGATTGGAACCCTTTGAACTCAAAGGGCAAGTAACTTCACTTACCACGGTAGGCGAAAGGACCAATGTTACCGGGTCGCCCCGTTTTCGAAAATTGATCGAGGCTGAAGATTATGACTCCGCTCTTAAGGTTGCAAAGCAACAGGTTGAAAATGGGGCTAATATATTGGATGTGAATTTTGATGCCGCTTTACTCGATGGTGAAGCTTGTATGAAAAAGTTTTTAAACCTTGTTGCTTCAGAACCAGATATTTCCAAGGTTCCGATCATGATTGACAGCTCCAAATGGTCAGTTATCGAAGCGGGCTTAAAGGTGATTCAGGGCAAATGCATTATAAATTCGATTAGCCTAAAAGAAGGGGAAAAAACCTTCAAAAATCATGCACGACTGGCAATGAGATATGGGGCTGCAGTTGTAGTAATGGCATTTGATGAAAAAGGACAAGCTGCGACTCTCGAAGATAAGGTTAGAATTTGCGAGCGAGCCTATACTATTTTAGTCGATGAAGTCGGATTTACTCCAAGCGATATAATTTTTGATCCCAATGTCTTAACTCTGGCAACCGGGATGGAAGAACACAACTCCTACGGGCTTGATTTCATTGATGCACTCAGAGTAATTAAAAAACGTTGCCCCTTTGCTCGTACAAGCGGTGGTATCAGCAATGTTTCGTTTTCTTTTCGTGGAAACAACATGGTACGAGAAGCCATGCATGCCTCGTTTCTTTATCATGCCTGCCACGCAGGGCTTGATATGGGAATCGTAAACGCTGGAATGCTGGCAGTGTATGACGAAATAGATCCGAAACTTCGTGATCGTGCAGAAGCAGTTATTTTGAACAAAAATCCGGAAGCAGGAGAACAATTACTTGAATACGCAGAGAAAGTTAAAGACCAGAATTCCAATCGAAAATCAGATGGTCCAGATCTTTCCTGGCGGAAAAAACCAGTATCCGAAAGACTTTCCTACTCTCTTGTAAAAGGGATTGGAGATTATGCGGAACAAGACGCAGAAGAAGCCAGAATCTTGTTGGGCAGACCACTTGAGGTGATTGAAGGCCCGCTAATGGACGGGATGAAAGTCGTTGGTGACCTTTTTGGAGACGGCAAAATGTTTTTGCCTCAGGTTGTCAAAAGTGCCCGGGTTATGAAAAAGGCAGTGGCCTACCTTGAACCCTTTATGGAAGCTGAAAAAGATGGAAAAGGGTCAAAGAAGCGAGGCACCATGGTCATCGCCACCGTAAAAGGTGATGTCCATGACATTGGCAAAAACATCGTCGGAGTTGTTTTGGCATGCAATAATTGGGAAGTTATTGACTTGGGAGTCATGGTTTCGTGCGATAAAATCTTAGAAGCTGCACGGAAACACAATGCCGATGTTATTGGTTTAAGCGGACTCATTACCCCATCCCTTGACGAAATGATCCATAACGCTCAGGAAATGCAAAAAGGTAAATTTGCGATTCCGCTCTTAATTGGAGGTGCCACTACCAGTAAAGCTCATACCGCCATCAAGATAGCTCATCACTACCGCAATGCTGTTGTGCAGGTCCCCGATGCTTCCCTTGTGGTTAATGTTTGCAACGATTTAACTCAAGAAGATAAAAAAAAGGATTTTATAACTAAGTTGAAAGCAGATCAAAAGAAAGTCAAAGACCAACACGAAAAGCGCGGTGAAAGGCCCTTAGTGCCTCTCGTTGAGTCTCGCACTTTAGGATTTGAAATAGACTGGGAACGAGTAGATGTTCCTCAGCCTTTTAAAGAAAAACTTGGAGTTCATTCTTTTAAAGCCGAACTAACCGAAGTTTTGGAATATTTTGATTGGTCTCCATTCTTTTGGTCCTGGGAGTTGAAAGGGAAATTTCCTGATATTTTAGATCGTGGAGAGGTCGGTAAAGAAGCGAGCGAGCTTTATGAGAATGCTCAAAAACTACTGAAGCGAATAATAAAAGAAAACGCCTTTATTTGTGAAGCAGTGGTTGGTATTTGGCCTGCCCATTCTGTCAGCGATGATGTAGAAATTTTTGAAGATCTGGAGAAATCTAAAAAATTAGAAACTTTTCATTTTTTACGCCGCCAACAATCCTTGCCAAACAAACCACATTTCTGCCTCTCCGACTTCATTGCTCCCAGAGAATGTCAAAAACTTGATTACCTAGGTGCCTTTGCGGTATGTGCTGGGCAAGGGGTAGAAAAGCTTGCAAAGGAATTTGAAGATCAAAACGATGATTATTCCTCGATTATGATAAAGGCTTTGGGAGATAGGTTTGCCGAGGCGATGGCAGAACTTACTCATAAAAAAGTTCGTGAGTGGTGGACTTACGGAATGCATGAAAACCTAGACAACAAAGCTCTTATTCGTGAAGAGTATCAAGGTATCCGTCCAGCTTCTGGCTACCCAAGCCAACCGGATCATACCGAAAAGGATACCATCTGGAACCTCCTCAATGTGGAGGAAAAAATTGGGCTTGAATTGACTGAATCTCGTGCAATGAATCCAGGGTGCTCGGTCTCTGGGCTCTACTTTGCGAACCCTGAGGCACAATACTTCAATGTTGGAAGACTTGGGAGAGATCAGGTAGAAGATTATGCTCTCCGAAAGGGTTGGAATAAAAAAAAGGCAATGAAGTGGTTGCGACCCAATTTGGGTTTCGATGAGTAATTTCCCCCCTTTGGCATTGCAGGATGGCCCCTGTAAAAGTAAATAGGTTGGATGAAGCAAATGTCACCCTTAGAGGAAATTCGCCATTCAGCAGCTCATGTTTTAGCAACTGCGGTACTTCGATTGTATCCTAAAACGAAGCTTGATATTGGTCCACCCACGGATAATGGCTTCTATTATGACTTTGATTCGGAGGTGTCTTTCACACCCGAAATCCTCGATAAAATAGAGGATGAAATGAAGAAAGTAATAAAGGAGAATCAAAGATTTAAGCGATTTGAAGTGAGTCGGGAAGAAGCCATTTCCATCATTCACGAAATGGAACAAGAAATTTACAAACTGGGTCGCTTGGAAGACATACCCGAGGGTGAAAAAATTTCATTCTACCAAAATGGTGAATTTCGTGATCTTTGTGCAGGTAGTCACATATCCTACACCAAAAAAATTAAAGCTTTCAAATTATTGCACACTTCTGGTTCGTACCATCGTGGCGATTCTTCGAATAAACAACTGCAGAGAATTTACGGCACTGCTTTTGCATCGAAAGACGAATTAAAACAATACCTTGAACAGATCGAAGAGGCGAAAAAAAGGGACCATCGAAATTTAGGGAAAGATTTAGGACTTTTCCATATTGATGAAATGGTTGGTCAAGGTTTGGTTCTCTGGAAACCAAATGGTGCCATTATACGTCAAGAGCTCGAAGGCTTCATTACATCTGAGCTGACTAAACAGGGATATTCACAAGTCTATACTCCTCATATCGGAAAGCTTGATCTGTTTCGTACCTCTGGTCATTTTCCATATTACCAAGACTCACAGTACCCACCAATCATTCAGCGTGATTGCCTGTCACGATTTGCAGATGAAGACCGATCCACTGCCGAACTTGCAGACAAATTAGATGAAGGAGATATCGAAGGCTACCTGCTGAGACCGATGAATTGCCCTATGCATATAAGCATCTACAAATCCGAACAAAGATCTTATCGAGAACTTCCTATCCGTCTCGCTGAATTTGGAACTGTATACAGGTGGGAGCAGTCGGGAGAACTTAATGGAATGACCAGAGTACGCGGCTTCACTCAAGATGATGCTCATCTTTTTCTCAGAGAAGAACAACTCCAAGAAGAGATCCAAGGCTGCCTTGGCTTAGTTAAGCTTGTGTTCTCGGTTCTAGGCATGAGCGACTATCGAGTCCGCGTTAGCCTTCGAGATCCTGATTCCGACAAGTATGTTGGGGATACCGAAGGTTGGAACAAAGCGGAAGAGGCCCTAAGGCTAGCCGTGAAAACTTTGGGTGTTGAATATGTCGAGGAGATAGGAGAAGCAGCATTTTACGGCCCCAAGATCGATTTCGTGGTCAAAGATGTGATTGGGCGTGAATGGCAACTAGGCACTGTACAAGTTGACTATAACCTCCCTGAGAGGTTCGATTTGTCTTATGTTGGTTCGGATAATCAAAACCATCGACCCGTCATGATTCATCGAGCTCCATTTGGCTCAATGGAAAGGTTCTGCGGACTGCTAATTGAACACTTTGCGGGAAATTTTCCCACTTGGCTTGCTCCTGAACAGGTGCGAATCTTACCGATGAACGATGATCTAAACCAGCATTCGTATCAGATTTTAAACCACCTTAAGAAGAACGGAATTAGAGCTTCCGTAGATCAACTGTCAGCAAAGCTAGGTGCTAAGATTAGAAAAGCAGAAACAGATAAAATACCACACATGATCATTGTTGGTAAGAGAGAGGCAGAAGAGTCAAAAGTTTCTGTGCGTTCTCGAAACAATCCCTCCTTTGATGGAACCTACTGTCTGGATGAATGTACCAAAAAAATTCTCCATGAAATCGACACCAAAACCTTACCGGCTCATAGGGAGAGCATGACGGTAAACTAAATTCGTTTACTTCTTCGTTCTGAAAATCAAATTTTGCCAATCATCATTTACCAAATAGATTACAACCAGTGAATTTTTTTCTGAATCAAATCAGCTTTACAATTAAGTTGCCCATGATTGCTTTAATTCGCCTTTATCAGATGGTTTCTCCACTGAAACAGTTGATTCTCGGACCCTACGCCCGCTGTCGTTTCTATCCATCTTGCTCGGAATATTCCCTAGCATGTTTCAGAGAGTTGCCATTTCACCAAGCTTTCTATAAGTCTTTCCTTAGGATCAGT
>DEYT01000082.1 GCA_002364975.1 Opitutia bacterium UBA3151
TCCCCGGGAAGAAGTACATTTTCTTAAGATGTCGGTCGGGGATGGTATGAAAATGTTGATTTCCGGGGGAGCAGTAGTACCTCCCAAAAAAAAATCCAAAACTGGTGAGAATCCAGATTCTGACTAGCGTTTGGCTTCGTGCACTTGCCCCTTTTAATTTCCTGCTAATTCCGTGAGTGTCCGAATCGAGGAGTTATCTGGGATTGTACTTCAAACCACGGCTACCGGAGACAAACACTCGCGTATTTCTTTATTCAGCAAACAATTTGGACTCCAGTCCATTTTGTTCCGCAAAAGTGGCAAGCGAACATTGGGTGCCCAACCCGATTTGTTTGATGATTTGGAATGCACCCTTTCATATGCCTCGATTGGATCGGGGATGCCCTTTATTCGTGAGTGGAATGTTTCAAGGAAAAGAAATTTTTTAGCTCTAGACCACAAGGTTTTTTTTGCCGCCGCTGAAATTTCCCGCTTATTTCTGAATAACGGTAGCCATATTCTTGAACCTCAACCCCTTTTTGCCCTACTGCTCAAATCTCTGGATGCGATGGAACACGGTCCCCCCCAAGCAGTACGGATCAAAACTCTTTTTGTTTTCGCTCAACAGGAAGGGCTTCCAGTTAAACAAGCATGGTTGCCCGAGTTAGATATTGGATTACGAAAACAAGCAGAATTCGTTTTGGGCAGTAGACTTTCTGACCTCAAGGAACTGCCTTCCCGGGTTGATGAAATTTTAAAATCCCTCACGCTATGGTTAAATTCGGAAACAGAATTAAAATGCTGAATTCCCCAATTTCTTTCTCAACTCTTGCAAATTTCGGATTCCTCTTCTAATCAAAGTAGATACCGACACAGCGATGGGAGTATTCACAAAAGATTGGAGCCTGAGGACCAAAGGAAAAGGAACTTATGAAATTACTGATTCCGTATCGGATGCCTTGAATGAATCCGGACTGAAGCAGGGCATTGTCTCGGTTTTCGTAAAGCACACGAGTTGCAGTTTGGTATTGATGGAAAATGCCGATCCTACGGCCCGGGTTGATTTGGAAAGATTCATGGATGATTTGGTACCTGATGATTATCCTTACTTTGTACATACCATGGAAGGCCCGGATGATATGCCTTCCCACATCAAAATGTGTTTAACCCAGAGTTCTGAAAACCTTCCCTTTTCGAATGGGAAATTGGATCTTGGAACCTGGCAGGGAATCTTTCTTTGGGAGCATCGGGTGGCTCCTCATAACCGAAAATTGGTGATCACCGTATTGGGCGAATGAGAAAATTAAATTATCTCTGGCTTTCCTTTTTTATCCTCGGAGTAATTATTCTTGGCTCGGGTTGTTCCAATTTCGAAGATGTGGCAGATGAAGAAAGTAGTTCTGCATTTCAACGAGGTCGATCCTATTTAAAAGTTGGAAAAAATGAGGAAGCCTTAGACGAATTCCTGTCCATTACCCGAAGAATGGTAAGATGTCCCAAGTCCCATCTTGAAGTAGGCCGTCTCTACCTAACACTTAAATCCAGAAAAGATCCAGTTGCTGCAGTTTATCATTTCCGCCGCTATCTTCTGCTTGAATCTTCTTCAAGAGAAGCCCCAAAAGTAAAGCAACTTATTGAATCTGCGGAGAAAGAGATCATTCGTAACCTACCAGGCAAACCCTATGCGGGCTACTTAAATGGCCTCACTTTGCAGGATGAAAACCTAAGGCTTAGGAGGGAAGTAGCGGATTTGAAAGCTCGAATTGGACTCCCTCTATCAGAGACTCTTAAGCCGGTTCAGAATTCTTCTTCCATCACGGTTTCAGCTAGCCCATCAAGCTCACCTGTTTCCACGATTTCCAAGCCCATGATTTCGGCTGCCCCCAAAGACTATGTCGTTCAAAAAGGGGATAGTCTTTACGCAATAAGTAGAAAGTTTTACGGAGATTCTTCCCATATTGACCGAATCTATCAAGCCAACCGGGGTGTAATGCAGAGCAAGAATAGTTTGCGGGTCGGGCAAACCTTAAAAATTCCTCCCTTGCCTCAGAACTGATTGCATTTGCCTGTCCCTAATGTCGTACTTTGATAACAACGCGACCACACCGGCGTATCCTTCGGTAATCCAGGCTCTGACCGCTGCAGCACAGGAAGATTGGCAAAATCCATCCTCTCCTTATCGATCCGCTAGCCGGACCAAGGCAAAGCTTTCCAATGCCCGCATGGAGTGGGCAGATACCTTGGGAGTTGATTCCTCCCATATTATATTTTCCTCCGGGGCAACCGAGGCCAATAACTGGGTCATTGCCAGTGCCGCTCAAAACCATGCCTCTGATTCCCGTATCATGATTTCCAGCCTTGAGCATCCCAGTGTGGAGGAGCCTGCCCGTTTTTGGTTTAAGGACCGTGTGGATCTTATGCCAAACCTTTCTGCTGGTACCGTTTGCTTGGATTCCTTAACCCAAAAACTGGAGCAAGATAGAGATCCTGTTCTTCTTTGTATGATGGCCGCCAATAACGAATCGGGCGTGATTCAACCCTGGCTGGAAGTTGCCCGAATTTGTAAGCAAAGGAATATTCCCTTCCATTGCGATGCCACACAATGGGTGGGAAAGATGAGGTTTTCTGAGCTGCATCACTGCACCTCCTTTACCGCAAGTGCCCATAAATTTGGAGGACCCAAGGGAATTGGCTGGTTGGTGGATCAAAATGCCAGCTCTCTTCAAATCGGAGGGAGCCAAGAAGGAGGTCGACGGGCTGGGACCGAGAACTTTCCCGCGATTGAAGGAATGGGTCTGGCCTGGAAAGAGAGCCTTACCCATTCCGTCGATGTAAAGAAGCGGGCGACCTGGCGAGATCAGATGGAAGCGGATATCCTATCCCGCATTCCTGGGACTCAAGTCATTGGCCAGGAGTGTGATCGACTTTGGAATACTTCTCTGCTGCTCATGCCAAAATTTCAAAACCTCGACTGGGTCGCCAAGTTGGATCGCTTGGGCTTTGAAGTCTCCACCGGTTCGGCTTGCTCGACCGGTTCGAGTGGGGCTTCTCCGACGGCAGTTACTTATTCTCTGGATGCCATGGAATCTAAACGCCTACTTCGGGTAAGTTCCTACTTGGTTCATACTCAGGAGGATTGGACTGGATTGGCGAATGCCATGGTGCAAGCCTATGAACAACTCCTTGCCGCTGCCAATGACTCCAATGTCATTTCTCTCTGAGGTCTTTTTGTGCGCCTGCTTGGAATCAATCTAGAGGGCTTTCGAAATCTTAAGTCAGTCCGTCTAAACTTTGAGGGAGACCGGGTCTTTTTTCTGGGCCCAAACGGTCAGGGGAAAACTAATTTATTGGAAGCAATTGGTATGTCCGGTAGTTTAAGATCCTTTCGAAAAAGCGTGCTCGATGGATTGGTCCAGGAAGGCAAGAGGCAAGCCCAACTCTTTTTTCGTTTCTCTGATGATTTTGGAGGCGAGCATGAGATCTTGCTCTGCTTTCGAAACAAGGGACAAAAAGATCTCGAATTAAATGGCGAAAAAATAACCAAGCTTCGGGACTACCTCGGCCAGTTTCCATCAGTTACTCTATCCTCCCGGGATTTCCGCTTAGTTCGGGAAGGTCCCTCGGATCGAAGAAAGTGGTTGGATCTCTTGCTCTCATCTTCCTCTCAGGAATACTTAGACTGCTTACAAAGTTATCATCGTGCTTTGCGGGAGCGGAATGCTTTGCTCAAAAAGGTTGGGGGAGTGGCGGAATTTGCTGCCTTTGAAAAGGCACTTGCCCGCTCTGCTGTTAGCTTGCAAAAACTTCGATCCTCTGCCTTTCCTGAACTTGCCAAGGAATTAGCTTCCAGTTACCGATCCCTTTCCGATGATCTTGAACAAGCCAGCCTAGAATATTTACCCAATCTTTCCGAGCTTACCCTAGAAGAATTGATCACTCAGTACGCCGTCGATCGGGAGCGGGATCAACTACTTGGTTCGACCCGGCATGGTCCTCACAAAGATGATTTCAAATTTTTACTCGATCAACGGGATGCCCGAAGCTACGCCTCTGAAGGTCAGCAGCGCGGACTGGTACTCGCTCTTCGACTCGCGGAATTTTCATATTTAAATCGTGCTCTTAAGAAAATCCCCCTCATTCTTGCGGATGATGTATTGGGGGAATTGGATGCGGATCGCAAGGCAAACTTTAAAAAATTACTTCCTCCCCAGGCCCAAGTCTTTGCCACCGGCACCGCATATCCATCTGATGAGGAAAAAGTCATTTGGGAAACCTTTTTGGTCTCTGCCGGAACCTTTTCCAAATCCGTTCCCGAATGATATTATTTGATTCCTCATGGATGAACTAAGCAGCACGCACTCGGCCCTTTTGGCTGTTGGATCCTTCATCATGGGTATGAGTAAGGGGGGTATCCCGGGAGCAGGTAATCTGACCGTCGCGATTTTTGCCTTGGTCCTCGAGGATGCTCTGGGTCCAGTGGGAGTTCCCTTATCCGTCGGGCTACTGTTACCCGTATTGATATCTGCGGACATGACTGCAACCCTGGTTTACCGAAAGCATACCGACTGGGGGTATGTGATTCGTCTTCTTCCCTTTTTCCTCCTTGGTACCCTTCTAGGTTGGTGGGTATTCGATTATTTTCAGGGCGGGGATGACCGGGTTGCTTTGCTCAAGGTATTGATCGGAGCGATTCTGCTAAGCATGACGGTTTTACACTTCGGGTTAAAATTTCAAAATTCTAGGAAATCCAAACTTACCAGCGAGTCACCGTCCAATGGGGAGCGACCCAAAGGATCGATTTCCCTTGGCGTTTTTTTTGGCTCTCTGGGAGGGGTGGCTACCATGCTGGCCAATGCTGCCGGTCCCATCGCTCAGTTGTATCTCCTAGTAATGGGGCTTCCCAAATATGCTTTTATTGGGACCTCGGCCTGGTTATTTTTGATCGTGAATATTTTCAAGGTTCCCTTGATGATCGACTTAAAGATTATCACCTTGGAATCGATGGGGGTGAGTGCCTGGATGTTCATACCCGCTATGATCGGGGCGGCGTCCGCACCGCTGTTTGTGAAATTCCTAAACCAAAAACTATTCGAAAGTTTGATTTGGTTCTTTATCGTCCTCGCTGGTTTGCGCATGTTGGTCTAGCTTTTGATTATTAGATGAACAGCAAATCTCGAAAACTTTGGGCTCAACACTTATCGAGTACTAAGAAATCTAGCCAAAAGCTAGATTCTAAGGCCCTGCTTCGAAAAATACCCTATAATGGTCGAATTCTCGGAATTGATCCAAGCTTACGGGGGACAGGCTTGGCAGTCCTCGAATGCCAAGGCTCGAGTCATAAACTGCTCCACTCAGAAACCTTAAAATTAAATAATAAGGTTTCCTCCATCTCCTGTCTCGGAAAAATCCATAAATCCGTGGCCGATTTAATTGATCTTTGGAAGCCCCGTCACATTTCCTGTGAGGAAACCATCTATGTTCAAAATTTTAAAACCGCTCAGATCATGGGTGCGGCCCGTGGAGCCGCCCTATCCGCGGCTGCCATCCGCAAACTTCCGGTCTTTGAATATGCACCTCTCCGGGTCAAACAGGCGGTGGTCGGTTTTGGCCGGGCAAGTAAGGAGCAAATGTCGCAAACCCTAGCCCAAATGCTTCAACTGCCAGAGGTCTTACCCTATGACCAAGCAGATGCTCTGGGTCTTGCCCTCTGTCATGCCCTTACCTGGATTCCCGAGGCCTAAAGCTGGGGCACTGGGTTTGATTCACTGATTCTCTATTGGAATAGAGCCGAGGGTAGAAAGGGACGGACCTGAATGGATCCACCCACCAGGTTGATCTTAATTCTGATCTTATCCATCACCCTATCCATCATGGTCCCAGGATTGATTCCCAGCTGGCTCCGGCTAATCGAAGATTCACCACTCAAGACTAATAAGTCCCCTTTGACCCCATCCACCTTTCGGCGCTGATCCCGATAATATCGGATGGAGACCGGCATAGAAAATGGACTCATTCGATTTTTCATCTTCAAAGAACCATGAGCGGTGGCCAGCAATACCTTTCCCCGCCACTTCGCTTGCTTTAAACCGGTTAGGGTGAAGGAAATCTCGGGGAATTGATCGGAACCTAACCACTCTATGGAGTGTGCATCTCCCGTTACCCTGTAGTTTCCAAATTGTAGGGCCCGTGAATCCAACTGTACCTTTCCCTTGGTACCTGCTAAATATTCGGGCTTGAATTCAATTTGACCCCCGACCCGAGGAAAGGCTCCCCTTATTTCTCCACCTGCAAATGCGGTACT
>DEYT01000012.1 GCA_002364975.1 Opitutia bacterium UBA3151
AGAAGGCATTCTTCCATCAATACTTGACTGATTGGGGATGCATCCAGGCCTTGGCGCATCAGTTGATCAAATTCATCCCGGTTGTAGGCAATGCCTCCACCGGTTCCACCCAGGGTGTAAGCCGGGCGTAAAATAATCGGGAAATCTCCAAGTTCGTCCAGGTGAGAATGGGCTTCTTCCAGAGAGGTTACCGAAAATGAAAGAGCGACATCCAATCCAATTTCAAGCATCGCCTGTTTAAAAAGTTCACGGTCTTCCCCTTTTTTAATCGCGGCCGGCTTTGCCCCAATCATCTCCACCCCATGGGCATCCAAAATCCCAGCCGCATGCAATTCGAGGGATAAATTTAATCCAGTCTGCCCACCTAAGGTCGGGAGTAAGGCATCCGGTTTTTCTTTTTCGATGATGGTGGTGACACTATCCACGGTAAGTGGCTCCACATAAGTGGCATCAGCAAACTCTGGATCGGTCATGATCGTGGCAGGATTACTGTTGACCAGAGAAATCCGATACCCTTCTTCCCGCAATGCTTTGCAGGCCTGAGCTCCACTGTAATCAAATTCACAGGCTTGTCCGATAATGATGGGACCAGAGCCAATAATTAAAATATGCTCAATGTCTTTGCGTTTAGGCATGCGGAAATATCAGTACATTTAAGATTAAACAAAGGGTACGGTCACTCTTAAATCCACTTTGGGCAAAGTAATCAATTTCATTCGCAACTTTTCGAAATTTTAGACTATTTTTATTTTGTAGAAGGAAAATTGGGCATTACAAGATGGGCGGGAGATCTCCACCTCCTGCTACCTCTACAATCGCATCCTTTATCTTATCCGCACCGCTAACGATCTCGATGGTCTTGCTAAGGGTGTAAAAATTCCGGAGGGTTTCGATGATACAGACTGCCAAATCTTCCCGAGGTAAGAAACCATGAAAGCCAAGCTCTTCAGCCGCTTGTATTCGACCAGTCCCTTTTTCATCCAATAAGGTTCCGGGTGCAAGAATGGTGTAATCCAAACCGGATGAACGCAGGTATCCATCGGCCACACCTTTAGCCCGCAAGTAATGCTGTATCCGAGTAGACTCACTGTTTGGGTCTGCCCCCATCGCACTGATCATAACAAATCGACCCACGCCGTGTTCTTTGCAATCCTTGATTAAACGGATGGCCGCATCCTGATCGACATCGGTGGTTTTCTCAGGTCCGGTATGCCCACCAGAACCAGCGGTGAATACCACCGCATCCAATCCGGTCAAGTATTTCCCTACCCCTTTCTCTAAATCTCCGATAACCGAGGGAACCCCCAAAGCGGTGAATTTCATTTGTTGCAAGGGATCACGAATCAAGGCGACCGGTGAAATGTCATGAGCGGACCAGAGTTTCCCACTCAAGATCGTTCCCACCTTTCCATTGGCTCCAGCAATCAATACTTTCATTCCATGGGTAGTACTTTGAAGAAGATCGAATGGCAAGGACTTGATGAAGCGAAATGCTTGGATTCCTTCAGGGCAAATCGAATGATCGGCGATTTTGTTCGTCCTTCTCCCCCGAAAAACTTATAAGGTTGTGCTATTCCAGAATCATGAGCACAGCCGTACGAACCCGAATAGCACCTTCTCCAACCGGAGCTCCCCATGTGGGCACTGCTTACATGGCATTGTTCAACTTGGCCTTTGCCCGGAAACATGGTGGTAAGATGATTCTGCGCATTGAAGACACGGACCAAGCACGATCCACTAAAAATTCGGAAGATGCCATTTTGGACGCCCTGAAATGGTTGGGTTTGGAATGGGATGAGGGACCGGACTGTGGTGGAGAATATGGACCTTATCGGCAAAGTGAACGCTTGGAGATGCATCAAGCAGCGGTGCAAAGGCTTCTGGAACTCGGCCATGCTTATCGTTGTTTCTGCACTCCCGAAAGGTTGGATGCCCTTCGAAAAGAACAAATCGCCAACAAGGAAACCCCTCGTTATGATGGTCACTGCCTGTCCCTAAGCCAAGAGCAGATCCAAGAAAAAATGGATCGGGGCGAACCCTATGTGATCCGAATGAAAGTCCCTGCTGAGGGAGAATGTGTATTTCTCGATGAGCTAAGGGGAGAGGTAAGAATCGATTGGAAACAAATTGATCATCAGATCATCCAAAAGTCCGACGGATTCCCAACCTATCATTTGGCAAATGTGGTGGACGATCATGCCATGCAAATTTCTCATGTCATTCGTGGAGAAGAATGGATCAGTAGTACCCCGAAACATGTTTTACTTTATCAACAACTGGGATGGGAGCCCCCCGTATTCGCTCACCTTCCCTTGCTTCGGAACCCGGACAAGTCAAAATTATCGAAGCGGAAAAATCCCACTGGAATCTACTATTACCGGGATGCCGGGTTCTTACCCGAGGCCATGCTGAATTATCTAGGAATGATGGGTTACACCTTACCCGATCAGCGGGAGGTTTTTTCACTGACTGAATTAGCAGAAAGCTTTGAGATCAAAAGAATGAGCTTGGGCGGCCCGATTTTTGATATCGCCAAATTAAAGTGGTTAAACGGTAGGTATTTCAGAGAGCAGATCAGCCCGGACGAAGTAGTCGATCGACTGATGAACTGGAAGGCGAATAAAGAGCACTTTTCAAAAATCATGGGACTTGCCTTGCCCCGTCTTGAAACCTTATCTGATTTTTTCCCGCTAAGTGGGCATCTGTTCCAAGAATCTCCTGAATATAAAACCGAGGATTTGATTGGTAAATCCGAAGCTGCTGAAGTCAGCCGGCTTCTTAAAATTGCCGAGTGGGAACTGGAAAAGATCAAGCATTGGGATCGCGAGCAACTCGCATCTGTGTTCCAGAATATGGCCGAGATGGAGGAGATGAAGCTCAAGGATTTATTACGCCCCTTCTTTTTCGCAATCTCTGGCAGTGCCGTTTCCCTTCCCCTTTTTGATGGTATGGCCTTGCTTGGACCAGATCTTAGTCGGGTGCGTCTACGGATTGCCTTGAACAAACTATCGGAGGCAGGCTCCGGTCTGAGTAAAAAAGGTTTGAAAAGTTTAGAAAAGGAATATCGATCCGCTTATGGTAAGCGAATCGGTTAAGCAGAGCCCCCTATTTAAAAACTTCAAATGAACGAATCTGAAAAGGAAGAAAAACCCCTTGATTTTATACGGTCTACAGTAAAACAAGATCAAGAGGATGGGAAGAATGAAGGACGGGTGCATACTCGCTTTCCTCCCGAACCTAATGGATACCTTCACCTTGGGCATGCCAAAAGTATTTGCTTAAATTTTGGCATTGCTGAGGAGTTCAACGGGCTTTGCAACTTGCGACTGGATGATACCAACCCAGTGGCCGAGAAGACCGAGTACGCCCAAGCGATCATGGATGATTTGCGTTGGCTTGGATTTGACTGGGAGGAGCGGTTATTTCATGCATCCGACTATTTCGGGCAACTCCATGATTGGGCGGTTCAATTGATTCAGGATCATAAAGCCTTTGTTTGTGACCTTACCTTTGAAGAGATGCGTGAACTGCGCGGAAATTTGATCGAACCGGGCAAAGAAAGTCCTTTCCGTGACCGAACCGTAGAAGAAAACCTCGATCTTTTTCAACAAATGAAAGAAGGGGCTTTTGATGAAGGTTCTAAAACCTTACGGGCGAAGATAGACATGAGCTCCCCAAATCTTAATCTTCGTGACCCAGTACTTTATCGAATTCTTGATCAAGAACACCCGAGGACTGGGAGCGTTTGGAAAATTTATCCGTCCTATGATTTCGCACATGGTCAATCGGATTCCATCGAGGGCATCACTCATTCACTTTGTACTTTGGAATTTGAACACCATCGCCCCCTTTATGACTGGTTCTGTGAAAACCTCGGCATCCATCATCCCCAACAAATTGAATTTGCACGATTGAATCTGAACTACACCGTAATGAGCAAAAGAAAAATGCTTCGTTTGGTTCAGGAAGGTCATGTTCATGGCTGGGACGATCCGAGAATGCCCACATTGAGTGGTATGCGCCGTCGGGGTTTCACCGCTCAGGCAATCAAAAATTTTTGTGAACGCGTGGGCTTGGCAAAACGGGAAAATGTGATTGAAATTGAACTTCTGGAGTATTGCCTGCGGGACGACCTGAATAAAAAAGCGGTTCGAAGGCTAGGCGTATTGAATCCGTTGAAGATCACCATTGAAAATTATCCGAGTGGTCAAACGGAAGAGGTGGACGCGATAAATAATCCCGAGGATGAGGATGCAGGGACCCGTAAAATTCCTTTTTCCAGGGAGATATTTATCGACCGCAATGACTTCATGGAAGATCCACCCAAAAAATATTTCCGCTTGGCTCCCGGAAAAGAGGTGAGATTAAAATATGCATTTTATATTACCTGCAAGGAAGTTGTCAAAGATGAGAATAGCGAGGTTAGTGAATTAATTTGTACTTATGATCCAGAAAGCCGAGGAGGAGATAGCCCGGACGGCAGAAAAGTTAAGGGAACCATCCAATGGGTAGACGCGCGGTCCGCGGTTGCGTGCAAAGTAAATCTTTACGATCGCCTTTTTTCAAATCCGAACCCAGAAGACGGAGAAGAGGGGAAAGATTTTGTCGATTGCCTCAATCCCGATTCCCTGGAGATCGTGGAAAGTGCATTAGTCGAGCCGAGTGTTCAGGATTTCGAAGTCGGAGAACCGATGCAATTGGAAAGAGTTGGGTATTTTTGTATTGATTCTGATCAACCGGAAGATGGTAGCCTTGTGCTTAACCGAAGTGTTGCCATGCGTGACAGTTGGGCAAAAAAGGCTAAAAAGTAAAATAATCCATCATAAAAGTAGCAGGATTCATGCTTGCCATCAGTAAACGATTTGAGAAAATACAAAAATCGTTGTTACCCCGTAAGTTTCAATTAACCAGCCCAAATAAAATATGAGCAAGCAAGAATCTGAACCTGATATGAAATTATTTTGGGGGTGCTTTATCGCCCTCATCACAACCGCCTTTGCGTTCATTACGAGAGCATTTCTCGTAAACGCCGAACCTTTCTGGCCCAGCACCTTTGGCTTAAACCAAGTGCAAGCTCAGGAACTATTTGGTGCAGGAATTTGGCCATTCGCGATCAGCATCATCGTTTTCAGCTTGATCATCGACAATATTGGATATCGAGCAGCGATGATCTTTAGTTTTGTATGCTACGCTGCCTATGCTTTTTTTGCCTTCCAAGCTTATGGTGTCGTTACTGCAGAAGGATTAGAAGGTGAATCCCTCAAGGCGGCTCAAGCATCGGCATATACCAAACTCTATTGGGGTTCCGTGATATTGGGTCTTGGCAACGGAACGGTTGAAGCATTCATTAACCCGGTCGTCGCCACCATGTTCAAAAAAGACAAAACAAAATGGCTCAATATTCTCCACGCGGGTTGGCCTGGTGGTTTAGTCATTGGTGGAATTCTTACCATTCTTTTGGGTGCTCAGGCTGCCGAAGACTGGAGAATCTTAATCTATGTCATCGCCATACCAGCTGTGGTTTACCTTGTGATGTTGCTCAAAGCAGAATTCCCAGTCAACGAGCGGGTTGAATCCGGAACCTCATACAAGGAAATGCTTGCTGAGTTTGGTGCGATTGGGGCTTTGATTGCGGGTTATCTCATCTTTAGGCAGCTGGGAATGGTGTTTGCATGGAGTGACGCCGTTGTTTACGGCTTAACCATAGTGTCTACCATCGGCTATTATATCTACTGCCGATCTCTTGGCCGTCCCATTTTGATTTTCTTGTGCATCATTATGATTCCTCTTGCGACCACCGAGTTGGGCACAGACGGGGCCATTTCAGGTCTTATGGAAGAGCCGATGACGGCGGCTGGTTACAATGGCCTTTGGGTGCTTATCTATACCTCTGCAATCATGATGGTTTTACGTTTTTGGTTCGCTGGACCGATCGTGAATGCACTTGGACCTTTGGGACTATTAGCAACTTCCGCAGTGCTTGCAATTGCAGGCCTTTTTCTTCTGAGTTTCGCTTCCGGGCTGACCATGATCTTCATCTTCGCCACTCTTTATGGCTTTGGTAAAACTTTCTTTTGGCCGACTACCCTTGGGGTTGTCTCCGAACAGTGTCCCAAAGGGGGTGCTCTTACCTTGAATGCTATTGCTGGAATTGGAATGCTCGCAGTTGGAATTCTGGGTGGGCCCGTGATCGGTAAGATGGCCGAGGATTCCGTTAAGGCTTCTATTGAAGAAGCTACCGACGCTGAAACTTACTCTTCGATTTCCAATGAAAGTACTTATTTCCTGGGCGATTATACCGCGGTTGATGCCGATAAAGTAGGAGATCTTGCGGAAGAAAAACAGGAGGTCGTAAAAGAAAGTATTCAAAAAGGAAAACAGGGATCTCTGGCCAGAGTGGCAATATTTCCCTTATTTATGCTGATTTGCTACCTTGCTTTGATCTTTCACTTCAAGACCAAAGGTGGCTACAAGCCTGTTGAGATTTAAAGTTTCAGGTTTATTAACTTTACAAAAAAAGCCATATCCTTTGGGATGTGGCTTTTTTGCGATTTAATCCCTCCCTTACCTAGTTCTAAACCCAACCCCCCCAAACTGAATTACTATACATTATGGCTAAGAAAAAACCCTTGCGCATCGGATTAATCGGCTATGGCTTTATGGGCCGAACCCACTCCAACGCCTTCCGAAAAGTTCCAAACTTTTTTCCGGAGTTAAAATATGAACCACAGTTAGCTGCGGTTTGTGCCCGAAATAAAGAACGAGCCGAAGGCTTTGCCGAACAATGGGGCTATGAATCAGTAGAAACCGATTGGAAAAAATTAGTTGCCCGGGAAGATATCGATGTCATTGACATTGCGGCACCCAATAATGTTCACCATGAAATTGCCATTGCTGCGGCCAAAGCTGGCAAAGCAATTCTTTGTGAGAAGCCACTTGCCTTAAATTGTAAGGAGGGCGAAGAAATGGTTCGCGAAGTCGAAAAAGCAGGTGTGGCCAATATGGTATGGTACAACTACCGTCGGATTCCTGCGGTTACCATGGCCAAAGAAATGATTGACGAGGGAAGGTTAGGAAAAATTTATCACTACCGTTCCAACTTCCTTCAAGATTGGACCATTAGCGAAGACCTTCCTCAAGGTGGGGAAGCCTTGTGGCGATTGGATGCAAAGATTGCCGGCAGCGGGGTAACCGGGGACTTACTTGCCCATTGCATTGATACTGCCATTTGGTTGAACGGACCGATTGTGGAAGTAAGTGCAATGACCGAGACTTTCGTTAAGGAACGGGTGCATACTAAAACCGGAAAGAAAGCAAAGGTAACCATTGATGACGCTTGTGCATTTTTGGCAAAGTTTGCAAACGGTTCCCTTGCGATCTTCGAATCCACTCGTTATGCAAGGGGTCACAAAGCTCTTTACACCTTGGAAATTAATGGAGCGGATGGTTCTCTTGCCTGGGATTTACATGACCTCCATCGCCTTGAATACTTTGAGTATGACAAAGAAGATCCAAAGACCCGAGGATGGCGTTCCATCCATGTGTCCGACGGTGGTGAGCATCCTTACATGGACAAATGGTGGGTGCCCGGCCTAAACATTGGATACGAGCATAGTTTCATCAATCAATTTGCTGACTTTGTTGCCGGTTATGGCTCCCGCAAAAAGCGTCCCTTGCGCCCTGACTTCCGGGATGCCTTGGAAACCCAATATATTTGTGAAGCAGTATTGAACTCAGCTAAAACCGGACGCTGGAAAAAAGTGGGTAAAATTCGCTCCAAGGCGAAATAATTCAAGCCCGATTTTAAGAGTTTATTCCTAAAGGAGCCGGGTCCTTATACCGGATCCTTTTTTGTATAAAATGGGTTGAGAGCAGGATTTGATCTTGATCATTTCGAGGGAATCAAAAATGGTTTTACCATGAACTCGTATATTTTTATTCTTTTCTCACTTCTTTGCTTTTCAGTTTTCTCCCATGCCAATGATTGGCCAAGCTGGAGAGGTGAAGACAGAAGTGGTGTTTCCAAAGAAAAGGGCTTACTGCAGTCCTGGCCTGAGGGGGGACCCAAAAAAATTTGGTCATCGGACCAAGCCGGTATTGGATACTCCGGTTTTTCAGTTTCCGAAGGTGGGCTTTACACCTTGGGAGCATTTGGAAAGGAAGAGCGACTGCTGGCATTCAATGCTTCAACCGGTAAGAGTGTTTGGTCCTTGAAGCTTGGAGAACTGCTCACCAATGGATGGGGGGACGGGCCCAGAATGACTCCTACGATTGCCGATGGAAAAGTGTATGCTCTTGGGGGTAAAGGAAATCTGGTTTGCGCGGATGCAAAATCAGGAAAAAAAATCTGGAGTGTTGATTTGGTTGAAGACTTGGGAGGAAAAGTTCCGAATTGGGGATATACAGAATCGGTTCTTCTGGATGAAGGTCGTGTAATTTGTACTCCCGGTGGAGATCAGGGTGCGATCGCTGCCCTGAATGCTGAAAGTGGAAAGGTAATTTGGCGTAGTAAAGAGTTTACCGATGAAGCACAATATTCTTCCCCCATCGTAATTTTGAATCGAGGAAAAAAGGAGTATGTTCAACTGGTAATGAAAAACTTAGTCGGAATCGAAGCGGACACGGGGAAGCTATCCTGGAAATCTCCTTGGACTGGAAGAACTGCGGTTATCCCCACCCCCATTCATGACGATGGTCATGTATTCATTGCCACGGGATACGGTGTGGGCTGCAAATTAGTAAAACTCAGCCCGGGTGGCGTTAATGATGTCTATGAAAATAAATTCATGAAAAACCATCATGGCGGGGTAATCAAGCACGGTAAATTCCTCTACGGCTACTCTGATGGATATGGTTGGGTTTGTCAGGACTTTAAAAGCGGGGAATTAAAATGGAATGAAAAGAAGGCTTTGGGGAAAGGTGCAATCGCGTACGCTGACAATCGATTTTATTGCCTAGGCGAGAGCGATGGCAGGGTCGTTCTCATCGATGCCAATCCTACGGGTTGGAAATCAAAGGGGGAATTTACGATTACTCCCCAGACAAAACAAAGAAGTTCAAGGGGTAAGGTTTGGACCCATCCGGTTGTCTCCAACGGAAAGCTATACCTCCGGGATCAAGAATTGGTCCATTGCTATGATATAAGAGGTTAGAATCCTCCAGCTATTACAAGCCAAGAACCTTTTTTCCTTCCTCGGAAATCATCCGTGGGTTCCAAATTGGATCCCAGACAATTTCGACTTCAGCCGTATCCACCTCTTGCAAGGCAAGAATTCTTTGTTTTGCATCGTCGGCAATAACTGGGCCCATTCCACAACCCTGGGCGGTGAGGGTCATTTTTACTGCCACTTTTTTCCCCTGCTCTCCATCTTCAATTTGCAAGTCGTAAATTAAGCCAAGGTCGACAATATTCACCGGAATCTCTGGATCATAGCAACCACGCATCGCTTCCCAGACTAATTCTTCGCTAAAAGGGCCTTGTTCTTTGGTTGGTTCTTTGGAACCAAGCACTTCTTTTTTAATTTCTTCCCCAAGTGCATCGAGGGATTCTTCCCCTACCCGATACATACCATTAGGGTCCCGAAGAGTTACGGATCCACCCAGAGATTGGGCAATGGAAAAGGTGGCCCCCTCAGCCAAGGTAATTTCATCTCCGGCAGGGATAATAGTAGCAACGCAATTCTTTTGCAGTGTGATTTCTTTATTCATGATCAAAATGTAAATTATGTAAAGAGTGTGATGAATCAATCAACAAAGCCAAATCCCCGACGATACCAAGGAAGAATCCCATAAGCATGGCGGGGGTCGTTGAGGACTTGAAGAAAGGATAAGGATCGCTTCATCTCCCGGGTTATCTGACCCAGTACATCCCCGGAGCCTGGGGATGTTTTAATACTCAGGTCCGAGGATACCGAAAAAATTTCCTCTAATGCCTGCATCGGGGTTTCGACGGCTGGAATTTCCTCTACTCCATAGCCCGGATCGAGCTTGGCCAATTCAGCCGCTTTTTGAATCGCATCTTGAAGCCCACCAAATTCGTCGACTAGGCCAATTCTTTTTGCGTCCAAGCCGGACCATACCCTGCCCTCCGCGATTCGATTAACTTTTTTCTCGTCCAAATTTCTGGAATTGGCAACTAGCTTGATGAACTTACCATAAATATCATCCACATATTCCTGAATCATCTTAATTTCAGTTTCCGTTTTAGGACGAGCTAAAGTCATTACATCGGAGTGCTTATGGGTTTTCACTGCATCCCAATAGACCCCATATCCAGCGGCAAAACTCTTCAAGTTGGGCAAGAGACCAAAAACTCCAATGGATCCAGTTATGGTCTGTTCCGAGGCAAGTAGATGGTCACATTCCGTTGAAATCCAATAACCCCCGGAAGCGGCAACCGAGCCCATAGAGACCACAAAGGGTATATTCTCACCTCTTACCCGGCGAATTTCCTGAAGGATCGCATCCGAACCGGAAACACTCCCCCCCGGACTATTGACCCGTAAAACAATTGCCTTACAGTTCTCATTTGCCCGAGCCTTACGTAAACGGGAAGCAATTTCATGCCCTCCCACCATATTACCGTCATCTCCCCATCCATCGACAATCGAGCCCTCCACATAAACTACCTGTACTTTTGGAGTACCTTCCATCAAGCTTTCGGAGATCGCTTTGCTTGAATCCTGACGATCTAGGTATTTAACAAACTTAATCTCATTGAATCCATATTCTTCATCCGGAGAACCTAGTTCAATCAAGCGATCAATCATTTGATCATAGGGAACCATGTCATCTACCAAACCAGCGGCCACTGCGTCTTCAGCCCGGTATAGAAAGTTTTCCTCCAACATCTCCTTGAGGCTGTTAAATTCCATGCCACGATTTTGTGATACCGTAGTGAGAAAATCCCGCCAGCGGGCGCGGATCAGGCGATTAATTTGTTCCCGGTTTTCCGGACTGAATTCAGTGGAAGTAAAAGGTTCAACCGCTCCCTTGAAATCCCCGGTTCGGACGACTTGCATCCCAACCCCATACTTGTCCAATGCTTCTCCCAGAAACATGGATTGGCTGGCAAGACCGTTCAGTATTACACTCCCACTTGGATCAATACTGAGCTGATCGCAAGTGGAATATACCAAGTAATCTAACTGGGAAGGATTACGGGCATATCCAACCACAGGTTTTTTGGAAGTCTTAAAGTCTTCAATTCCTTTGAGTAATTCGTGAATGGTTGCATATCCACAACCGTAGCCCGAAGGTAAAAAACCTCCCCGAATAAAGAGTGCTTCGACCTTGGGGTCTTCCTTCGCTTTTTCTAAGGCCTTCAGTACTTCCCATAGATGCAGTTGGGGGGGATTCGTTTTCTCAGTCAGTGCCTGGCGGGTAAGGTCCTCTAGCCTAAAACCACTTGGGCGATCGGTAAGGTTCATACTCAAGTCAAGGGTCAAGATTGAATCGGAAACATGCTTGGGTTCAACGTCTTTGACTAGGGATGAGATCAGGGCACCGATCAGGAAGATGGAAAGAATGGCAAATAAAATACTCGATACAAATGTAACTGCCATTCGTTTAAGAATATCCTTCAAAAATGATTTCATTATAATATATAAAAAATATTGCTTTTTCACTTTCGTCGAAGAAAAACTTTGCCTGTGATGAAAAAGAGCGCAAGTTAGCCCCTGATGAGTAACGAAGAACTGTCAGTTGAACGGAAAGCACTTCGGATTAATTTAGATTCCAGCAAGTATGGAACTTTTGCAGAAATCGGTGCGGGACAAGAAGTGGCCCGTCACTTCTTTCAAGCAGGTGGTGCTGCTGGAACCGTGGCAAAGACCATGTCCGCTTATGACATGAAATTCAGCGATGCTATTTATGGAGAGGCGGGCCGCTATGTATCCCGTATGCGGCTTGTACAAATGATGGCACATGAATATGGACTGCTGGAAAAAAGACTTCTTGAGGTGCGTGGATCTGAGACTAATTTCTTTGCCTTTGCCAACACCGTTTCTGCGTTAAATTACCAAAAAACGAACGAGTGCCATGGCTGGATGGGGGTTCGATTCCAGCTTGCTCCAAGTGAAGCTTTTCATGATATCATCCTGCATGTCAGAATGTTGGACCAAGAAAATCGATTACAACAGGAAGCAATTGGAATCCTTGGAGTAAATCTGCTTTATGGTTCATTCCACCTTACTGAAAACCCAAATGATTTCATTTGCAGCTTGATCGACGATATCGGAAAGGAACGGGTTGAAGTTGATATGCTTGAGTTCAATGGTCCTCAATTTGATGAAATCGATAATCGGATCCTCTGCTTAAAACTCGTAGAAAATGGTTTGTCAGATGCCATTATGTTTGATCGGAAAGGTTTTGTGGTACAAGCCGCAGAAAAACTTTATAAAAATGCCTGCTTGATTGAGCGGGGAAGTTTCCGACCGGTTACTCAGGTCAATCTGGACATGTTGGAAAACGCGAAATCTCAATTTGTCACTCGAGAAGATGTAGAAGAGGAAAATGTGGAAGTTTTTATGGAACTTACCTTAGGGAATCTTCTCACTGAAGGAGATATTGATCACAATGATTTCCTGGCCCGAATCGAAGTGATTAATGCCTGTGGTTACGGCGTGTTAGTTTCTAATTATTTTGAATACTTTCGCTTATCTGCGTTTTTAAGGAGACATGTTACCAAGCCCATTGGATTGGTGATGGGCTTAAACAACTTGGCCGATATCTTCAAGGAAGAATATTATTCCAAACTGGATGGTGGAATCCTTGAGGCCTTTGGAATTTTATTCAAGGACAATGTAAAGATTTATGCCTACCCCATCGAACAAGAAAATTTCGAGCGCTACCGGAAACAAATTGGTCGTGGAGATAATGTGGAAACCATTGGGGATGAGGATGGATTGGTGACGATTGATAACCTACTGGTTGCCCAAAATCTTCGAAACCTCTACAAATATGTCCGGGAAAACGGATTTTTGGTATCGATCGAATCCTGGAACCGGGAAAATATGCAGTTTTTCTCCAGAGATATTTTAGACCAAGTACGTAGCCGTGCGGATGGATGGAAAAAAAGCTTGCCAGTGTCTGTGGTTGAAATGATTGAAACCAAAAAACTTTGGTCCGGAACCTAAAGTTCCATGTATTTGTCCAATCCAAGAAGAATTCAGCTTGTTTTACTCTATTTAATTCGAAATCCTTGGTTTTTCCCTCGCTACATAAGAGATTGCTATTTCTCCAAAAGTCCACTTCAAAAAAGTCTGCCTTGGTGGGCCTACGAATCGATTGATTGGGTAAAAAAAAATCTTCATTCCAGCACTAAGGTTTTTGAGTGGGGGTCTGGAGGTTCTACCGTTTTTCTTTCTAGATTTTGTCAAAAGGTGGTATCCATTGAAAATAACGAAAAGTGGCTTAAATTGGTTCTTGATGCATTGGATAAAAAATCAATCCAAAATGTTTCGGTTCTTTTAAGAGAGACTAATCTTGCCAGTGAGAGTCAGTTTAAAAATTCAGATTACCTTAATGCTCTGTCCGAGAAATTCGATTTCATCGTGGTCGATGGTGAAGATTCCTTTGGTCCGGAAATGACATGGAGTGCGAGAGAAATGTGTTTCAAAAGAGCAGAAGAATGGATCAATCCGAAAGGCTTTATTTTAGTTGATGATTCATGGCGCTATCCGAGAATTAGGAAAATTTCCAATGCTAATAAAGTACTTCGATTCGAGAGCATAGGACCTTGCCGACAGGGAATTACCACAACGGACCTGCACTTTTATTAAAAGTCGAAATCTGCATAAACCATTCGATGGTCGGAGGCTAGCAGAGTATGGTAACCGTCATAAATTTTTGCAGAATCAGAACGGTAAAATTCTTTCATAGCGGGTGTAATTAAGAGATAATCCAAGCGGGCATAACTATCTTGCTTGGCATAATAATGAGTCCAGAAATGTCGATTTTGATCTTCGCAGGGTAGCATCCAGGCAAGCTCCGTATTGTTGACTTGAGTAAACCTCCGCAGAGCAGCCGTATTTCTGTGATCATTAAAATCACCTGCGACTATGTATAAGGGGTTGGTACCCGGAGGATATTTTCTTCGAATAAAATCACGCATGGCCCGAGCTTCTTTTTCTCTTCTGATATTTGCCTCCGGATCATCCTTTCGCTCAGTCCACTTACTTTTTAAATGTAAATTGAAAAGGGTCCATACTTGTTGATTGCTGGAAAAACGAAGCTCCAGCAGGCCCCGACTTGGTCTGGTAAGCTCCCCAAAATAATTAAAGCTAAGATCGGAATGCTTACTTATAGAAAGAAAAGGGATTTTGGAGAGTACTGCCAAATGCCTTTCTTCCTCCTCATAGGCTCCTTGCATCCAGGAAGAGTGATGAAACTGAGACCCATCCGTAACATTTAAATCCATCCATAACTCGTTCAGAAATGGAAGGTCTCCGATTTCTTGGATTAGAAGAACATCTGGATCCACTTGATTGATTATCGAGCGCAAGGCACGTTTTTCTTTTTCTGGCTTGGGGTAGTCCCTTTTCCACCTTCCATCAATCCATCGGTCCATAAGGAGGTAATTCTGCACATTAATAGAAGCAACCCGGACAGAGTCCGAGGCAACAAGTAAATTTAGAACAAATGGTCCAACGACCAAAAGAGCAAAGAGTACCTTCCTAGCCTCGCCCACGAGAGATATTTACTTGGAGTCTTTTACTCTTTGAAATCTCTAACCTGTCCTTGTAATCATCAAAGTTTTTCTGCCGGCGAGCATTGTATGCATCTTCCGTTCGGTGGGATAAATGAATGCCCTGAAAAGGAAAAACGCCGCTGTAACCTTTCCCCCAAGTGAAATGCATTCCTCGGGTACTGGATGGGGTGACTTTAATCTTGTGAGCTCCAAAAGGAGTGCCCATGAACTCAGCTGACTTAATCGGATTCCAATCGGTACCTTTTGCTTTTCCTAAGACATCTGTCCACTTATCCATCATATCAATTTTTTGCCTTTTCGATTCGAGTGGATCCAAATACATTACTCCTGTTCCGACCAAAGGCTCGATTTGTTTAAGGGACATATTGGTCACATTAGGAATAAAATTGGGCGAGTAGAAAGCTATGGTAAAAGTGGTCGGATACTTTTCGGATCTACTTTCATTAATCTTTCCCCAAAAGCTGAGCCCACGGTGAGAAATTTCTAAGTTGTATTCAAAAGTTGCCCCATTTTCAAGAGTGCCACTAACCGTGGTCTTCTCTCGGTCTGCAGAGACTTGGGGTGGGCTTTTGAAGGACGCAATCCTTCGATCTCTCCAGTCCCAATTTTTCGAATCAGGAGATGGATCATACCAAGCCCTAAAATGAATTTGTAGAGGGCGACGGTCTGCCCGTTCTCCTTCAGCGGTGTTTTCATCTTCAGCGGCATCTTTTAACCATAAACTAACATGTTTACCGTTTGCACTAAGAGCCACATCGTAGACTGCACTTTCCAAGACGGTGTTGTAATTTTTCCACTTACCGTCCATGTAACGAGGAAGCCTAGCTTCGGATTTCAATAAACCTTCTTCATCTCGAGTTCCTGCAATATAGGGCCCAAGTCGAGGAGCTTTCGGGGCCAATTTTATTTTTAGATTTTTCAGTCCTGTTGCCATAGCTTGGGACTCAATGCTTAAACGTTCCCAAGGAATTTCAATGGGACGGTCCGGGCTTCGTTTCATCAGAACAGTCACAGCTTGTTCACTTGTATCCACAAAGGCTGCTTCAATTTTATTACCATCCGAACTGGTCCAGTCGAGATACCTTTTGAGGTCCTCGGGCTGGAGTTCGGGAATTTTCAAATTTTTTCTCTCTTTGGCAAGTTTGGCACGAGCTTGATTTTTCTTGTTTACAATCCCCTGTAATTTTTTTGCTTGAGCAACCGAAGCATCTGAGAGTCGATTCAGTGGAATGGTTTGTTCAATTCGGCCACCACTCATCAATACATTCAGGTCCTCCCCATCGATGGAAGAGAATTTAGCAAAAATGGTACGTCCGTCCACGCTTCTCCATTCATGTTCCACATCTAGGGCAGAATCATCATTTAATATTTTGGGTAAATTCGGCTTTGCTGGTTCAGCCGGTGTGGGAACCACGGGTACCGGGGTCGGGGTCGGTGTTGTGGGTGCCTGGCTAGCCGCTGCCGCAAGTTGCTTGGCTAAATTTTGAGATTGTGGACTGAAGTAAGAAAGATCGAGGGGGAAATCCTGTCCATTCATTCGGATGGTAAGAAGGGTACCTTCCAATTTGACGAAAGATGCTTGCAGGGTTCTACCTTCGGTATCTGTCCATGAATAAGATGCGGAGGGAGCCTGGGCAAACGGCTGATGTGTTCCGATTACTAAAGTTATAAATAGAATGAAAAGAATATTGAAGGGTTTCATAGATAAATGAATTTTTTGTTATTTCTCCCAGTGAAGGTCAACCTTTAGTTTTTCCTTTTCCCAAGGTTTAAAAATTTGAAAGATTTTGCCGGGGTTAAGAATTCCATTTGGATCAAGGCTTTGTTTGATTGATTTCATAACCTCCCATTCCGCTTGATTGAATTGATCTCGAACGAATGGAGTTTTTGCCAGACCAATTCCGTGCTCTCCACTGATCGCACCACCCAGTTCAATTACTTTTTTCATGAGTGAGGTCAGAGCTTCTACAGAACGAGTTGTTTCTTCCTCGTCTTCCTCGTTATACATGAAATTAACATGGAGGTTTCCATCTCCACAATGTCCAAAGACTCCAATCTTTAAATTAAATTGAAGTCTCAAGCTTTCCACGAAGCTTACCAGATCCACTTGCTTATCCAAAGGAACCACCACATCCTCATTTAATTTAGTACTAGCTAGCTTTTTCATTGCGGATGAACCCTGACGACGAACTTGCCAAAGGTTCTCCGCTTCCTCTTCACTTTTAGCAACCCGAAAAGCAAGGGAGTGCTTACTAAGCCATTCGGTAAGAATTCCAGATTGCCGGCTTACTTCGGTCTCAATTCCATCTAACTCAATCAACAACATTGGTTTCGGTTCCAAACCTTCAAATACCTGCACCCCGGTGTAGTCCTGCAGGCAGTTGATAGTCCATTTATCCATATATTCCAAAATGGATGGACGAATCCTTAACTCCGAAAAGTCAAGCGAAGCGGATAAGGCTAATTCATCGCTCGCAAAAGCCCCGAGGAAAGTAGTTCGGTAAAGAGGTTTTTCAACCAGGCGAAGCGTGATTTCAGTGACGACACCTAAGGTTCCTTCACTTCCAATCCATAAATCTCTAACATTGTAGGCTGTGGCAAATTTTCGAGTCGCCCTGCCCCATGTGACCTGATCGCCGTTGGCCATATATCCAGAGAGTGCGAGCACATAGTCCCGGGTAACTCCGTATTTTACGCATCTTAATCCACCTGCATTGCAAGCAACATTTCCACCAATGGTGCAAAAGTCTTTGGAGGACGGATCAGGTGGATAGAATAAACCAAGTTTCTCGGCTTCAGATTGGAGATTAGAAACAACCACTCCGGGTCCGCAACGAGCAACCCTATTTTTTTCGTCCAGTTCAAGGTGATTTAATCTGGACAGATCCAAAACCCAACCTCCGTGGATGGGGGTTGCTCCACCTGTCAAACTGGAACCAGCACCCTTGGTGGTCACCGGAACCTGAAATTCATCAGCCAACTTCAAAACTTCACCCACTTGTTCGGTGTGATCCACTTCGATACACGCACTCGTATTTCCCTGTATCTTTAATCCGTCATAACTGGCATGGAAAAGCTCAGACGACTCAGTCCTCACCCGATCTCCAAGTTTATCTTGGAGCAGGGAGGTTGCTTGAAATCGTTTATCATCTTTCACCATGAATTTGATTCTAACATGAATCGAAGGAAGTAGTAAGTATAATACTCTCCTCCGATTTCCTCAAATTGCCTTTGTATCCAAGCTCAGTTTTGTAAGGTTTCGAGCTTTAAGCATATTAATCACATCAAATATCTTTTGGTACCTAAGGGATCGATCCCCGCGGATATGAATAACCGGTTGCTCGCCGTCCCTAAGAGCGACTTCGTCTAATCTTTCCTCTAGCTCTACTTTACTCACTTTATCCTGTCCCCAATGGTAAGAACCCTCTGCATCGATGGTGATAAATTGATCATCCGCTTTCGGAAGAGGTTGATTTTCGCTTGAAGCTTGGTCGGGTAAATCGATCCGGTTGTACTGCTCAATAACAGGTGTGGTGATCATAAAAATGATCAAAAGAGAAAAAGCCAAGTCAATCAGTGGGGTAACATTTAGATCGGAGATAACCGCCAATTTATTCTCTCTTTTAAAATCTCTAGCCATGTGCGGAAATTAAGCGTTTTTCTCTAACTCAATTCGATCAGCCAGATTACTGGCAAAGTTTTCGAGCTTGGTCATCTCCCCACGAGCTTTTCCAAGCAGTCCATTGTAGGCAAAAACTATTGGAATCGCGACACAGAGAGCGGCGACTGTGGTAAGCAAGGCCCCTGAAACTCCCGGTGCCAGATGCTCAATGGTAGCCCCCCCACTTTCCATCGTACCGAACGCATCCATTACTCCCCAAACGGTTCCAAGGAGCCCTAAAAAAGGTGCCCCGGATACAATGGTGGCCAACCAATACATTTTTCCTTCATATCGATCCCCGACTTCTGCTAGAGCTCGACGAATTGCATTTTCGACATAATTCATTCGAACCTCACCGGTTGATTTTGTCCTTCTTGCCGCTTCCATTGCTCGGGAACAGAGAACGAGGTAAGGGCTCCCTTCTCCTGCGAAAAGAGCATCGTCATAATTATATATTGATGGAAGATCATTGATTCGCTTTTCATCCCGAGCATTGTTGATCGCTGCTTTTTTGAGTTCCTGATATTTGGACCACATCAGGCTGAGAGCATAACAATTCATGATCCCCAAAACGAAAATAACCCCCTTGCCCGCCATATTGGAATCGATGAAATAATCGATCAATCCAGAATCCGCCAGAAGCTCAAGGTTCAATACATCCAAACTATTTCCCACACTCATAATTTTCCTTTATTCAAACACCACAATTTCTTTCTCTACATTTAAAGAAATGAAATCAATGAAAAAACTAATATTGACCATCATCTTATTTCTTTCCTCCGATTAAGTTTGCCCCGACTTGGAAACAAATTTAGGCAAGATCAATCATGCGGATTTCAGAAAAAATCATTACGGAAATTAATCAGAAACCATTTTCGACCACAGGGAAGTCATCGGTGGTCGGTTTGGATGGATTCGTTGATAAAATTGTTACTCCGGTCGATAAAAGACATGGCTTGGCAGGAAACTTTGATGCCATCGAAACCATTGCCGATTTAGGTGAAAGAATTTCCGCTGCTGCAGGCAAGAGTGCCAACCTCGAGCTATTTCCTCGTTTCGAAAAATTAGGTGGAAACGGTCCCATCATGGCAAATGCCATGCTTTCGCTTGGTTTGAAGGTTCGTTATGTGGGTGCGCTGGGTCATCCTGCAATCCAGCCTGTATTCGAAGAGTTTGCCAAAAAAACAGAGGCCGTATCCCTTACTGAGCCCGGTATCACCACAGCATTAGAGTTCAAGGATGGAAAACTAATGTTTGGGAATACGAGAAGTTTGGAAGAAATTGATTTCGCCCGAATTATGCTTTGCTGTGAAGAGGGTAAATTCTTCGAAATGATGGCCAACGCAGATGTCGTATCGATTGTGAATTGGACAATGATACCAAAGATGACCTCCATTTTGGTCGAATTAGTGGACCGGGTTCTGCCCAATCTTCCTCCCCGTGACACCCGTTCTTTCTTTTTTGATCTTACCGATCCGGCCAAAAGATCCAAAGACGACATTTTTGAAGTCTTACAGGTTATTAGCCGCTTCCAAGCCCATGCTGAGGCTACCCTTGGTCTCAATTACAATGAGGCTCTGCAGGTTTGCGAAACCTTGGGCTTAAATGGTAGGGATAAAGATGAGGAATCCCTTAAGAAAATAGCTAAAGAAATCAGAAGAAAATTAGATATCTCCTGTGTGGTGGTTCACCCCATTGAGTCCGCTGCTTGTGCAACCAGAGATGGGGAATGGTGGTCGGAGGGACCTTTTACCGGGAATCCAAAAATTACCACGGGTGCGGGAGACCACTTCAATGCAGGTTTCTCCACCGCCCGCCTTTGTGGCTTTTCCCCTCTTACTTCCCTTGCATTGGCTACCTGTACCTCCGGCCATTATGTACGCACGGCCCAAAGCCCAAGCACTAGCCAAGTTATTGAACTTCTTAAGCAAGCAACCATTATTTAAATTTATGAGTCATGAAACTGGAATTCTAATTTCCTTCGAAGGTTCCGAAGGGTGTGGAAAATCAACGCAAATACGACGATTGGCGGATCGGATGGAAGAAATCGATCACCGTGAAGTCGTCGTTACCCGCGAACCGGGTGGCACTGTCATTGGAGAAGATATTCGACACCTCCTCATGCATGCCGACTCTTCCAAGAATATTTTTCCTGAAACTGAACTGCTGCTCTTTGCTGCAAGCCGGGCACAACTGGTGCGGGAAATTATTTTCCCATCTATTCAGGATGGGAAAATTGTCCTCTGTGATCGTTTTCTAGATTCAACTACCGTTTATCAAGGAGTTGCTCGTCAAATCGCAGATGATCCAATCACTCAAATTAATGCTTTTGCTGTAGGAGAGGTGGTACCCGATCTGACGGTGGTTTTGGATGTACCTGCGGAAGTTGGCATGGAACGAATCAAGCATCGAGTTTCCGATATGCCAGACCGAATGGAACAAGAAAATGTCGAATTTTACGGAAAAGTCCGAGAGGGATACCTTCATCTTGCTCGCAGTCTCCCAGATCGCTTTTTCGTTGTGGACGGGCTTGGGGAAGCAGATGACATTGAGATTCTTATCTGGAATGAAATTCATTCTCGTTTTTTTGCTGAAGACTAAGAGTTGTGTATCGGGATCAAGACCGGAATCCTAACCTTGCCTTACTGAACCGATTTTCCGAAGGAAGGCTTCATCATGGTTTGATCTTCCAAGGAGATCCCATTGATTCGGTTCGTGATCAGTGCTTTGAGCTTCTGAAAGTAGTCTTGAATATGCAGGAAGGCAGCAAAGAGCATCCTGATTTATTTCATCTTCGTCCGAGCGGTAAAATGCGGATTATTAGCGTCGAAAAGACCCGTGCCATGATCTCAGACTTGTATCGCACTTCAAACCAGGGAGGTGCCAAAGTTGCGGTTATCCACGAGGCAGACAGAATGAGGAAAGAAGCAGCGAATGCTTTCCTGAAGACTCTCGAGGAACCTCCCCCAGATACCTTCCTAATGCTTCTTACAACCCGACCAAACTCGATGCTTCCGACGATTAAGAGTAGGTGCCTTTCGGTGCGTCTTGGATCCAATTATCAACCAAGAAAGGATGAAGATTGGGTGCTCTGGAAAGAAAAGTATGAAAGGTGGATCTCTTCTCTTCTTGATCGTTCATCCCTTGCGAGGGATCGGGTGACCCCGATTTTCGCAGCCTATGGATTAACCGCAGACTTGCTCAAAATAATCCGGGGGAAATCAGAACAGGAATGCAAGGCTGCAATAAAATCTCTGGTTACAGAAATGGAAGATAAGGAGAAAGATGCTTTTGAAACAGGCATTCGAAAAAGTATTCGTTCTCAATTTCTTCGCGAAGTTGCTGAGTTCACTAGGTCAATCGTGGTCAAAACTGGAAAAACTGCGGAGGAAATGAGTAAGCTTGCTGAAAGATTTGCCCGAGTGATCGACAAACTTGAAAAAAATACTGGATTACTTGAAGTAAACTTGAAAGACGAAGCGGCACTAGAAGACTTTTATCTCTACTCTTTAAGAATCTGGTCCGCAAAATAAAGTTTGAAATAAATCAATCATGACAACCTTGTTTCAGAAAATTATTGCCCGAGAAATACCCGCTGAAATTCTTCATGAAGATGATGCGTGTATTGCGATTCGGGATATTGAACCACAGGCACCGGTCCATATTCTAATCATCCCCAAAAAATTAATTCCTCGAGTCGCATACGCTGAAGTAGAGGATGGACCATTATTGGGAAAGCTGTTGTTGATTGCTCAAAAAATAGCGGTCGAACAAAACTTAGAGGATGGCTTCCGCATTGTGATCAATAATGGCCCGAATGGAGGTGAAAGTGTACCTCATTTACATGTCCATCTCCTGGGTGGAAGAAAACTCAGTTGGCCTCCAGGATGAAAATAAAAATGTATAGATTGCTCCTAGCAATAAGCTGCCTTTTTTCTACAAACCTCTGGGCAGATGAAGTAAGAACTCTGGATGGTTCCATTTTGCGTGGGTTGATCTTGGGCATGGATGATGGAAACTTATCTCTCAAAACTGATTTTTCGGGTAAAATTAAAATTCCAGAAACCCAGATTGAATCTATTTCTACCGAAAATGAAGTGGCATTCAGAATGGAAGATAACCGAACCTTCAAAGGACGAATGAATTTTAATCAAGATGGTAATTTTACCATCGGGGTGCAGGAGGAAAAATTTTCACTACTAAAGGTTAGGCATCTCTGGCCAGAAGATGCAGATGATCCCTTGATCCTCTTGGCACAAAGTAAGGCAGAATCCCTACAGCTTAAGTGGAAGCACTCCCTTGGCTTTGATTTAACCGGCTCTTCTGGCAATAGTGAAAATTTTGGTTTAGGGATTAGACTGGATAGTGCTTTAGGGAATAAGTTCCGGGGTTACGATTTATATCTGTCTTACAATAAAGCTGACAAAAAAAATACTCCGATTGTAGACGAAACCAAATTTGGAATCGAATATGATTCCAGGTTTTTTGATGCCCTCGCTTGGTATGCTAAAACAGATTTGGAAAATGATCGACTGGAAGAAATTGATTTAAGAGCAACCTCCGCACTTGGATTGAAGTATTCCTGGATCGACGAGCTGGAGTATCAAGTTGCAGTCCGCTCTGGTATGGCTTTTCGATATGAAAAATCTGGCTCTTCTTCAAGTGATGACCTCAGTGATCCGGCGATTGACCTCGGACTTGAATATTCCCACAACATAAAGGATTCTCTCGCCCTTGAAAGTGATTTTACATTCGTGCCAAGCTTGAATGATTTTGATGATTATCTAATCTCCAAGGATACGGCTATTGTTTTCCCCTTAAGTAAGGAAATTGACTGGAATGTCCGATCCGGGTTGGCAGGGACTTACAACTCAACCCCCGCTGAATTGAAGGAGGAATTAGACCTCAAATACTACATCAGGCTGGTTTACTCTTTTAAATAATAATTCTTTATTCCATCCACCGTGGAATAAAATCAAAAAATGCAAAAATTTCATGCATCAAGGAGCTAAATTGACCTATCAGCAAAGCTGAAAGAACAAAAAGCAGGATCAAAACTACCGAGTTTGGTATAGATTTTTTCACTTCAGTCAGTCTCAATTGGTAAAAGATTGCTCTACTTCCCTTTTTGCTGGATCCACCGTAATGCTTCCTGAAAACGTTTCTCTTCTATTTGATTTTCATCCTTCTTAAACTCCCCTCCACGCCCTTGGTTCCAAGTTTTTAAATGTTCTAAAGATTTGGGTTCCAAAAAACCTTCTTTTTCGGCTTCATTTCGATCGCGACTGCGGAGAAAACGCCGGAGGGCATCATACCGATGGGAAGAGCCAACTCTCTTAAAATCATAGCCTTCGGATACGCTTGCCCGATCTTTCTCCGATCTTAACCGCTCTTGCTTCCACCCAATTTCTAAATTCTGTGAATTTTTATTTGGGTCTTGCTGTTCCTGATCTCGAAGCACCCAAGTTGGTTTCCTCTGTTGTGAAGGATGAAGTGGGTCTGCCTTTCCCAGCTTGTGTGAGGAGGTTTCCTCTTTTCCCACATTGACGATCGGTACTCCACCTAGTTCCAAATCCGGTATAGGTAGCAAGCTGGTTTCCTTGGCAGTGCTGAAGTTTTTTTTTGATTTTTCTTGAGGTTTTAAAAGTTTCAAGCCCTTCCCCCTCTTTTCAGAAACCGTATTTTTGCCAAGCATAGAAGCAGCACTGGAAGTTTGGAGTAATCCAATCAATGGTTCAGTTTGTAGTGGCGAGGAAGCCGCCTCACCTGTTGCATCCAACACCTCCTGCTGCCCTTCCATTGCCAAAGCTTTCTGGGGACCAGGATCTTTTTTGATTTTCTCGATGATGGTTTCTCCCCCTTTACTCGGTACCTGATCTTTCGTTTTGAGTCTATTAGACTTTATTTTTTCAAGGGTGTTTTTTTTGAAAGAAATCTTTGCATCCATAATTTTGTCAGGGGCTTGATCCCCGAAGAAAAGCTTGGCTTCTGCATTCTCTTGAGAATCTAATCTCTGCTTTTCAGATGATTTACTATGCTTCTCCTTGGAAGACTTGGTATTGCCTGAAATTGACTTTCCCAAACTCTTTTCGATGGTTTGAGTACTTTGAGAGAGCGGAGGAGCAGTCTCCTGTTTTACATAGGTGCTATCTTTTTCTATTTTCTTATCTTTAATACTTGAATCCATCTTCGAGCTCGGGGAAGATTCTTTGGTTATATCCTTTCCCTTCCCCGCTCGATTCTTTGCTAAATGAGAAGGGTCATTTTTACTCAAAGAGTGGACACTGTTTGGGGTTATACCATTCTCTATTTTTTTCTTGGCACAATTTGAGAAACCAATAATCACCAACGATAAAGCGAAAAACTTTTGTGATCCAAAGTGCATTTGAATACAGTCTAATTTAAAGAGGAATCGAATGGATTTAGAGATTCCACTAACAAATCAATAGCCAACCGCAAGGAGGCTCCCCCAGTCTCACTGGATTCAGCCTTAATCGAAAAAGTTCCATTGCGAGCCCCATGAATACGGCTTGCGCAATCCCATGAATTGAATGCTTCAAAGTCCTTTGATTGCTTAGGATCAATTCTTTCTAAAGTATTAACCACACTTTGGTAGTCTAAACGCTGGAGAAAAATTTCCACAAATTCTCCGAAAACGGTACTTAACCCGACCGCGTTCGGACTCTCTCTTACTTGATCCAGTAAACTCGCAACCTTAAGACCAAAACCTGCATCCAAAATATTTTTTTTATAATCATATTCCCCTTCGATGCTAACCCCATCCAGTCGACTCTTCGCTTTGATGCTCAAATCAAAAGACAACAAATCTCGAAAAGTGTTCAGTACTTCCGCTTCCTCAAGTGATTTCTTAAATGGATCAAAGAAATTCTCACCCAGTAGAAAAAGGGCGACATCGTAATCGTCCGTTCTTAATTTGGATACCAACTTTGGATGTAGTGTGTTCAAACCTTGACCGAACTGAAAAATAGACTGCATTTCAGCATCTAAAAAATCCGGGTCTGGCTGATCCGTCCACCAAGAGGTCAATAGCAACAGGCAATTTTGATCTAAACCAATTGATATATGGGCAGATTTGTGATGGATGGAATGAAAATCCGGCAGTTTATTTTGCCAAACTTTCCAATTTGGTTTTTGAGCCTTCAAATCAAGTTGGCTTAAAATAAAATTTTTGACTTTTTCATCACTTCCTATCGGCAAAATCAGACCAAATAAGACATCACCCGGTCTATCTAATCGATAACTTTCACTGGGAAGCTGCATAAAATATAAAGCTCTTCCATTAGGTTTCACCCCACAGGACTGAGGATCCCAAACCATATCCTTGAGAAAAGGAACCCGAGCTAGAAGTTCATCAGGAATAATTTTCGGCATACCTACTTCCTCCACCATCCTCAAACTGGAAAAGCTGCAAACCCCAAAGGATTGTGCTGGAACATAGGCAAAAGCACGGTCATCCACCCGGTTGGAAACAAGTTCTCCGACTGGGTAGGTTCCCGTCGATTGCTTTTCGCTCAGCTTGGATTTCTCGGTTTCTGGTAGGATTTCATAAATTCCGTACAACAAAGCACATGCAGCAATTACAATCAGACCCACGGATTGAAAACCATTCTTCTTTTTTGCCTTATCAGAAGAGATAACTTCCTCCTCTTCTATCTTTTTTTCAAGGCTAGCATTAAAGGCAATCACCAATGCGACAGCGAGGGGATCAAATACGACCACTAGAATCAAAATAAACCACTTCACAACCCGGTTGACCGCCCGATCTAGAGCTTCTTCGATTAAGATTGGGTTCTCAGTGGCTTCAGCGACGGCAACTTCTGAGTCAATCGCCCGAGCCACGAACTTAAATGAGCCAATGTCCGTAGAACGAATCTTTCCTTCTAGTTCCAAAATTCTCCTCTCCGCATCTTCTTTCTTGGTTTGAAGCACACTTTTTTTATCTTCGAGTTCTTCCGAGCTATCGGGGCCAAAAGCAGAACTAATCTCACTCATTGCAGTTATCTTCTTACTTGCCTCCGCAATTTCAGATTCCAAAGCTTGAATTCTATCATCTACCGAGGATCTTGCCTGCTGCAGGTTTTCCAGTGCTGTCCTGATATTATCCGCTTGTTCTGCACCACCCGTAGTGAGATCGGTAATCTTTTGATTCGCATCCGCAATTTCTGCTTGAATTGACTCAATTCTTGAATCCAGGGAGCTATACCTTTGATTGAAATCATCTCGTGCTTTCTGCACCGCGGCATTGATCTCGGTCAAGGATCGCCGCAGGGCTTCTCTCTCTTCCCCTTGAGTTTTCAATAATTCAGCTGCTTTTTTAAATCCATCTTCTTTGAGAAATCCTCCGGGTCCCTGGTCACGATACACCTTTACTGCAGCATCAAGTTCCGAAATTCTCTGATTGATTTTTTCTTCCTTTCCAACCTCCCTTTCAATGCGTTGATCACTCTCTGCCTTGGCTTGTTTACGATCCTCTTCTAGTTTTGCAACATCTGCTCGACGAAGAAGAATTACCTCTTGCAGCCTCTTTTTTTCTTCTTCTCTTTTTTGTCGCTCTCCTAAGATCATTTCATCAGTTTCGTCAGCCAATCGAGCCTTGGATTGCTCCGCTGAAATGATGTCTTTTCTTCTCTCTTCAATGTATTTTTCAAGCCTTGCACTTTCGACTCCTTGTTTCTCCTCACGAAGTACCGATCCTCTTTGGCCCGATGCTTGATAGGCTTGAATGAGACGATCAAATTCACCTTGCTGACGCTGCAGGCTGGAAATTTCACTTTCATAGCCATCCACTTGGCTTAGGGTTTGCTCAAATGCTTGAGACAAGTAGCCGTAGATGCCGGCTGAGGTAATACCGATGAGCAAAAGAACGGCCAGAGATAAATAAATCCTTAATTTTGTATTTGAAGATTTCCGATCCCGGTAAAGGAAAGATGCGGCAACCAGCTTACCAATTTCAAGGCTTGATGCCATCAGCATGATTGGAATGGTGAAGGTGCTTACCGCTCCAAAAGTAAGTGCAATCCCGCGCACACTGAAATAAGCTGCACATCCAGCAATAAAAAAAGCGGTTGCTCCGATAACCAAAGAAAATGGTTTCATCATTTTTTTTCTCAAATTTATGCGATCTAGGAAACAAGAACTTGTTCCCAATCTTTAATGTTATTCACGAAATAAGCTTTTCCGTTTCCATTTTATCAAAACCTCTTTTTGTTCGGGGTGGATGGATTTACGCAATATCTTTACGGCATTTGACTGGACTGTGGTGATCGGATACTTGGTACTATCCACTCTTGTCGGTCACTTACTCGCGGGAAAACAATCCAATGTAAAAGATTTCTTTCTAGGTGGCCGAAGTCTTCCCTGGCCTGCAGTGAGTGGATCTATCATCGCGACGGAAATAAGTGGGGTCACCTTCATCGGAGTGCCCGGAATGGTGTACGCGGCAAAGGGTGACTTTACTTATTTACAATGGGGAATTGGATCCATTGTTGCCCGGATCATTGTGGGCATTTTTTTCGTTCGGGCTTTTTATGAACGCGATATATACAGCCCTTACGACTACATGGGGAACCGGCTCGGAGAAGGGGTAAAAAGGCTCGCCACCATTGTATTTCAAGTCGGGGGTATATTGGGACAAAGTGTTCGGGTTTTAGTCGCAGCCCTTGCCTTGCGAGTGGTCACGCCTCTTGAATATGAACCCTGTATCTGCATCATTGGAGCGATTGCGATTGGATGGACTTTGATGGGAGGGATGCGCACCGTGATCTGGACTGATGTGATGCAGTTTTTCCTCTTTGTGGGAGCAGGGTTGTTCTCCTTTTTCTGGTTGCTAAACGGCATTGAAGGCGGATGGACGGAAATGATTTTTGTAGCGAATGAAGGTGAAAAATTCAACTTGCTCAACCTGACCACCGATCCGGCAGTCGGCTTTACTCTTTGGGTCGCAATCATTGCGGTTCCTTTTCAAAATATTAGCATGTTTGGGGTTGACCAGCTGAATGCCCAGCGAATGTTCTGTTGC
>DEYT01000004.1 GCA_002364975.1 Opitutia bacterium UBA3151
CCCGCACTCTCAGACGGCAATCCGGTGGAAGGATGGCTACTTTCTTACCGCAGACCTGACCCAAACGTCAAATGTACTGCTGAAAAAGATCTCTACGGCACCTTGCATGAACTGGAAATAGAGAAAGAAGATTGGGTCATTCACGACCCCAAAGACAATGAACTGCGCGAGACTGCTACTTCCAATCTCATTTTTGTGCGGGACGGGAAACTAATTATTCCAGAAAATAAAATCCTCCATGGAATCACTTTGCAAAAGATTTTACCTCAGCTGCATGAAAAATTTTCTATTTCCCGGGGAATCCCTAAAGATCAGGAAGTTTCCGAATTTGATGAGATCCTGCTTTGCGGAACCGGTAGAGGTGTCGCCCCTCTTATCGCACTTCCCGAACTGGGTTGGTCTAGCGGTGGAGATAGCATCTTCTCAGAAATCCGATCGATTTATGAAACCTTAGTCGGATCGGACGATGCCAAAATTTAATTTTAACCAAACCCAACACCATCTCGAATTTCCAGCAGTTATGGGGATTCTAAATTTAACCCCTGATTCATTTAGTGACGGAGGGAAATTTGTTGACCCGGAGACTGCTTGTGATCATGCCCGCAGCATGGTTCAGGATGGTGCCCAAATTATTGATCTTGGTGCAGAAAGTACTCGTCCCGGAAGCTTACCAGTCAGCGAACAGGAAGAACTAAGCCGTATCCTCCCGGTCCTTGAAAAACTTTCAAAAGATGAATTCATTTTGTCTCTCGACACCACCAAGCCTGCAGTGGCTCAAGCAGGACTTCAAGCTGGAGTGCATATCATTAACGATGTATCCGGAGGATCAAGTCCATTGCTTGATTTGGCTAGTCGCTACCAAGCAGGCTTCGTGGCTATGCACTGCCAAGGCGATCCTCAAACAATGCAAGAGAATCCCAATTACGAGGATGTCTGCAGAGAAGTTTTGGATTTTTTCAAAAGTAGAAAAGAAGAATTTGACAAGCTCCATCTTCCCCGCCTGTGGATAGACCCAGGCATTGGGTTTGGAAAGACACTTCAAAATAACCTTAGCTTGATGCGAAGACTCGAAGAATTCATCGATTCAAGCTGGGGAATTCTTTTAGGTTCATCACGTAAGTCATGGATTGACCAACTATGTCATGCCCCGGACCCCATGGAGCGACTCGGTGGTTCTCTTGCATCGGCAGTCTCCGCGGTTTCCAAAGGAGCTGAAATTATTCGGGCCCATGATGTCCGTGAGACTGTGCAAGCTTTGGAGGTATCAAAGATCCTCGCATTAAAGGATTAAGCTCATTATCGTCCAAACTGCTATGGGTAAAATTATATTAGAAGGTATTGAGGTTATCGCCCGAATTGGGCTTTTGGAAGAAGAGCAATACGCTCCACAGGATCTTCGCGTCTCCCTTGAAATTACTTACGATTTCGAAACGATTCGAGAATCCGATGAAATATCGAGTGGAGTTGACTATCGAGAGCTTATCAGTTCCGTTCGGACCTTTTGTTCCTCCTATGATGGCAAGACTTTAGAACGCTTTGCTCACTTACTTGCCATCCGCCTAAAAAATGACTTTCCGATCCATCATGTAAAGCTGTCCGTGGACAAACCCCGATACACAAAAAAATTAGGCCTTCGTGAAATCCGTGTCGAAGTTGAACGATGAGATTTTCATAGGCTTGGGGGCAAACCTTGGCAGTCCGCTTCAGACCTTTAAGCTCGCACTCGCACTGATCGACCGGTTCGCACAAATAAACTCGGTTTCAAAGCTTTATAAATCTGCACCCTTTGGATATTCGGACCAACCTCCATTCATAAACGCGGTCGCTTCCCTTTCAACCTCTCTAGATCCAAATCAGCTACTGAACAGATTACAGCAGGTAGAGGGGGCACTGGGCAAAGAAGTTATCCATGAAAATGGACCCAGGCTTATCGACCTTGACCTTTTACTTTATCAAGATCAGGCCATGGAGTCCAGAGAACTAACCTTACCCCACCCTGGAGTTCTTTCCAGGGACTTCGTTTTGCTTCCATTACTGGAAATCAATCCCTTGCTCAGCCACCCCTCATGGGGAGGAAAAACATTAAAATCCGCACTTCAAGACATTGCCCAGAAATATGTGCAGGAGGATCCTGAAGATTGGAACCACCAAATCTAAATAACTGCGGACAAATGGCATGGACAAGAAGAAGGAAAAAATCATTGCTTAAGAATCCCTAAAATTTACATTACTATGCTTTTCCGAATTTCATCCTGTCTCCTCTTTTTCACCTGCTCTGAAATCATAGCTAAACCTATCGATATTTTCTTTGGCACGAGCGGCCGAAATTCAGAGGGAATTTATCATGCCACCTTTAATCCTGAAAATGGCAAGTTCACACCTTCGAAACTTGCGGCTAAAATTGGATCACCTGGATTTCTAAGTATGCATCCTAATGGCCAGATCCTTTACTCGCTCGGGCGATGGGATGGAAGTGCTGGCACCTTGGGCTACCACATGGGACCCAAGGGAGAATTAAGGGAATTCACCCGAATGGCCTGCCCGGACGGAAGTGGAGCCCACATTGCAGTCCATCCCAGCGGAAGATTCCTTATCACCGCTCAGTACGGCGGTGGTTCGGTAGCCATCTTTCCATTAGGCAAAGATGGTCACTTACAGAAACCAACCGTCATCGAGCACCAAGGTGGTTCCAAAGTGGTGGAAAGAAGGCAGGAATCTCCCCATCCACACTGGACCGGATTTTCACCGTGTGGAAAGTATGCCCTTATCCCGGACCTCGGGCTCGATCAGATCGTGATTTATAAAGTGGATCCAAATAAGCCTTCCCTGTCGAAACACGGGGTCGCCCAATCCGTTCCCGGTGGCGGCCCCCGCCATATGCGTTTTTCCGTGGATGAAAAATTTATTTACTTGCTCAACGAGCTGAGCCTGTCGGTCACTACCTTTCTCTGGGATGCTGGTAAAGGAACCGCAAAACCACTTTCCACCACTCAGGCAATTTCCGAGCAAGTCAAAGCCGGAGAATCTTTTAACTCCGCTGCGGAAATTCTGGTTCATCCTAGCGGATCATTCGTCTACTCATCCAATCGTGGTCACGATACCGTCTCAGTCTACCAAGCCAACACGAAGACCGGAAAATTAAAAGTGGTGCAAGTTCAGCCCGTGCGCGGGGCATTTCCGCGTAACATTAACCTTACACCGAATGCCGACTGGTTACTTGCTGCCGGTGCGGACTCCAACACCGTGGCCGCCCATCGGGTTGATCCAAAAACCGGAAAACTAACCTACCAACGGGGATCCGTAATCAATGTACCCTCCCCAATTTGTATTCTGTTTGTCGATTAAAATTCAGGCCAACCAGAGTTTCCGAAATTCTTGATCGGGGTCATAGTATTGGGCCTGCTTTTCAAGGTTGAAAGCACGGTTGGGCCGTGGGTCATTGCCGACTCCACCCAAATACATCCAGTTTCCGTAATTACTGCAGGGATCATAATCAATAAGATGCTCCTCGAAGTGACGGGCTCCTGCCAGCCAGTCCTGCCCCAAGTCATGCACGAGGTAGGACGCCACATTTTGCCGACCCCGATTGCTCATCCATCCGGTTTTGGCTAGTTCGATCATGTTGGCGTTCACAAATGAATTTGGAGTTCTGCCTTCTTTCCAACGCTGAAAGGTTTTCGGATTCCCCAAGGTCATCTTTTCATCGGAGTCCTTAATTCCATTCCGCTGAAAAATTTGGGCCCCATATCGTCGGGCCACAAAGCGGAAAAATTCACGCCATAGCAGTTCGAAGAGTAACCAGTAGGTACTCTCATTGGCCACCCGTTCGGATTCGTACTTTTTTATTTCCCAATAAACTTCAACTGCTGAGATACATCCGATGGATAACCAGGGGGATAATTTGGAAGAAAAATCCGCCCCGACCATTCCGTTTCTTGTTTCTTTGTACTCTTTCAGGCAATCTCGTTCCCAGATCCATTGGTACATCCACTTTTTTCCCCCCTTTGCACCCCCCCGAAAATCCAGGACTGCTCTTTCGTCTGTAGAATGTTCTTCAAAACCGAGTGAAGTAAGGCTGGGAAGTTCTGTTCTTGTCTCCCAAGAACAAGCCATACTTCTGGGCGGGGGAAAAAGACTACGAATCTGCATTTTCTTTTCCACTTTCCGTCGAAAGGAGCTGAACACGGCAGGTAAATCGTTGAGGGCGAAGGGAAGATCACTTTCCTCCAATATTCCTCTCCCACCCGAGAGAATAAGATTTATCTGAACGGCAAGCAGATGTTCTTGCTCGGTTTCCTCCCAGGCATCTTCTTTTTGTGCGTAACAGCGATCAGCCCCAAAGCTTTCCATTAGCTTTGGGATCTCATCCACTGCCCGGCCCTGGTTAAACTCCATGGTCCCACCCAATTCTTGGATATCACCTTCGAGTTCCAGCAGAGATTCGAGAATGAATTTCGCACGAATCGAACCCATTCTGCTAGGTTCTGCCATTGAGTTCCAAATCCGGGGTTCCAGAAAATAAACGCAGAGCACTTCATCACACTCATCCAATGCACGAGTAAGTGATTCATTGTCAGCCAAACGTAAATTATTCCTAAACCATACAATTCCTTTCTTCATTAATTTCTATTTTGGAAGCAAACTGGAAATTCTCAATTTTCGGTCTTTTCAACAATCAGCTTGCTGTTTTTTTAATAATAGACTCCGCGGTCAAACGGCCCGATTTCATCGCCGCATCAATCGAAGGTAGTCCAAAATAATCACCGCATCGATACACCCCAGTTAAGGCTGGCTTTGGGCTTGGATGATTTGGACAGGAAGGCACTGCCTTTCGAATTCGGTATCCCTTCAAATATTTCCAACTCTTCACTTTTCCCCCAAACCATTGACTCAACTGTTTCGTCGCTTGCCTTGCGATTTCTTGCAATCCCAACTCTTTTTCCCCAATCACACTAACGGAGGCAAGGGCCTGTCCATCTGGTGCACAGTCACAAAGGGTACTGACAAAGGTGAGGTTATTGATGGGCCCGTCCCCAGAGCCATCCAGGTAAAGAATGGGCTCATCACTGGGCAGATCGGTAAGAGGAAGAGAGAAATACAGGCAATCTACCGAGTTCCAATTCACTTCCTTCTCATCCAAGCCCAGGAGTTGATTAGCGTGAAAATCTTCCGTGGCCAAAACCACGCCCTTTCCCATCCATTTCCTCCCGTCTGCTGATTCAACCGACTCGGCATCCACTTTGGAAATTTCAGTTTCCATCAAAATATTTTCCTTGGGTAATTGCCCCACTAATTGACGAGGTATCTCCCCGATTCCTTTTCGGGGCAGAACCGTATCTCCCTCGGAAAAGAAACGAAAGGTTTCCTCAAATTTCCGAATCGTGGTACTCAGTTCATTTTCCAAAAAAACTCCCCGCATAAAGGGCTTCCAGAACCGGTCGATCATCGAATCTGAAAAACCCATTTCATATAACCCAGTAAGGGTGGAGAACTGATCCGGCATTGACTTGGATGAAAGTAGCCCCAAGCGCATCATCCCAACTCTCAATTTATCCCAGAGGGATCCGATTGGGGTAAGTAATGATTTCACCCCGTCCATTGGATGCCGAAATGGATCCGCCACCCGATGAAAATGGTTATCAAACCAGACCTTGGACCCCGGATAACATACCTGCAGGTCAAGTTTTTCATAATCCAAAAACCGTTGGGCTTCCGGATAAGCGGTCAATAGAACCTGAAATCCACGATCCAATCGATAGCCTTCCACTTCATCCGTTCGGACTCTTCCTCCCACTTCATCTCCCCGGTCAAATAAAAGAAAGGGTACATTTGCCTCCCTCAAACTTACTGCACATGCCAGACCCGCCATGCCGGCACCGACAATAAGAATCTTGGATTGATTACTTTCGCTTTTACTTAGATTGGAATTCATTTTCCAAAGGCAGGAATGGGCTTAGGAATTACGAGCTTTTTTTAGGCCTCTGAGAATAAGTTCCTTAGTCAGGAGCGAACCAAGAATGGGGTCGACCCCATGCCCTTCAAATTCAATACTGATCACGCCTGCAAAATTGGATTCATACACAATCTTGAGCATTTTATAGTAATCGGTGTGGGTTTCATTTCCTTCTTCGTCAAACTGGAGGGCCTTGGCACAAACAGCAGGAGCAAAAGGCAAAGTCTTTTCGACCGCACGGTAACGGTCGTAGGATCCAAAATTATTAAAGTCGGGTAGAATACCTGCATGGGAATGATTTAGTTCTTTCATCAACGCAAGTAACCAATCGGGGTTTTGGGAATTTCGTCCGTGCGGTTCAATGACCACTTTGACCGGAGTATCCTTTGCATATTCGCACAACCGGCCGACCCCGTCGACAGCCCTTGCCAAATTGTCTTTTGGATCACCACCCATGCGGCAGTTCACTCGGATGGCAGAGCATCCAAGATGGGCGGCGCAATCAATCCAGCCCTTGTGTAGATCGACCGCTAAATCACGTTCCGATTTCTTTTCATGATCCAGTTCATTTTTTTCGTCGACAAGGATGAGGACATTTTGAATCCCCTCGGCTAAAGTTCGCTTTTTAAGCTCTGCCACAAATTTTTTATCCTTATGCTTTCCCTCAAAAGGTCGGCTCCAATATTCAACATGTTCAATTTCCAGTTCTTTTTTTACAAATATAGGATAATCGTGGTGTTTAAGTTTCCCGCTACGTAACAAGCGGTTGAATGTATATTCCTGAATCCCGATTTGAAAGCGCTTTGAATCACTCTTCTCCTGAGGAATTCCGTAATGGTGTGGAAGCAACAGAGATCCGATTGCGAAACTTTGTAAAAAAAGTCGCCTGTTTTGAATTTTCATTCATACATTCTGCTCTTAACCACCAAAAAAGAAAGCCCGAATCGTAAAAAAATCTTTTGCCCAATATGGTGACTCCCCTTTTGGAAGAGGATGCCTGCGTGTGCGTCGATTGGTGGAGGAAAGTGCCCGCTCTATCGAAGTGACCACGGAGTATGTCCACTTCCTGCACTGGGATCACCATCAAAACGGACATACGACCTCTGATCGCATGAAGAAAGAAATTGATCAACCTGTCGCCCAGTTGATCCTTGATTTGGAAGAAAGAGGACTTCTAGACCGTACCCTAGTGATCCCAGCCAACGAATTCAGCCAAGACATGATGATCGAAGGCGTACATGGATCCAATGCCAGGGACCAGTCCCGAGCACGTACTGACAAACTCAAAGAAATGAAACAACATGGATTTGCACCACTACTTTAAAGTTGGAACCAGTATTGCAATGTTTGGAGGTGGAGTAAAAAAGGGTTTTATTTATGGAAAAACCGTAGTGAACCACCCCTTATGGCCGTAGAGAATCCGCTCTCCATCGAAGACTTGCATGCCACGATCTAGACCGCTATGGGGATCCACCCCAAGACCGCTTATGAGGTTGAAAAACGCGCTTTCTATGCGACCAAAGACGGAATTGGCGAGGCCGCGACCGAGATCTTTGCCT
>DEYT01000087.1 GCA_002364975.1 Opitutia bacterium UBA3151
AGGCTTTCTTAGTTTTGACAAAACATTTTCAATAATCCAAGCGAAATTAATAAATATTATCCAGTTGCTTTGCGATTCTCATCGGAATAATTCTATTCTTCTATGGACTGGTTCGATAAGTTAGATAAGGATGACATCAAGCACTGGGAAGAAGTAATGCTCTCATTTTCCTATGACCAAGAAGAATGGAATGATGCCAGAACGCTTCTCTTAGAACTTTTAAACAAAGATAATAAGCGAGCTGGTGAACCGGCCATTCGCTCCTATCTCTCTTGCTGTGCGGAATCTGGCGGTAATGTTCACCCACTACCCGCCCTGGCTTCTTTGGTTGAAGAATTATACCAGACCTATGGTATGGAAAACGCGGAAGAAGAGAACGAGGTCTTCGATCTCTAGCTTACTTCACCATTTTGCACGAGCTTTCGATGGGCTTCTTTTACCACAAGATATTTTTCTGCCAAACTCCGCAACTTAACCCGCTCTTCATCGTTAAGAGCTTTTTTAAACTTACCGGGGACCCCAGCAATCAATGAACCCGGAGGGACTTCCATTCCTACAGGCACCACACTTCCAGCCGCAATGATAGACTGGGTTCCAATGCGGGCACCATCTAAAATCTTAGCACCCATTCCGATCAGGCATTCATCTTCTATGGTGCAAGCATGCAGAATAGCACCATGGCCAACGGTTACAAAACTTCCAACTATTAAGGGAAAGTCATCAGATAAATGACCAATCACCCCATCCTGTAAATTAGTACTCTCTCCAATTGATATGTAATTGATATCTCCTCTTAGAACTGAACCATACCAAATACTTGAATTCCTTCCTACTCTAACATCTCCAATAACACTTGCTGACTTAGAAACATAGACACCCTTTTCAAATGATGGGCTTTTCAAAAGAAAAGACTTGAGCCGTTCCTCAGATTCCATGAGAACAGACACAAATTTGATAAAACTAAGAACTTGAGGCTATTGGCAAGCTTCGCAATCTTCACCATCACGCATAGCCTGTATACTGCATGCTTTTTGTTCCGCTTCGGTAAATTCCTTTTTGGGAGAAGGAACACTGGCTACATTGGATTCAGGGTTTCCCTGCTTTAAGGTAACCGTAGCTTTTTCAATGTTTGAAGCTCCTAAGGTTCTTAAATAATAAGTGGTCTTTAATCCCTGTCTCCATGCAGCTCGGTACATATGAGACATCATCTTGATATCAGGTTTGCCAAGGAATAAATTAACGGATTGAGACTGATCGATCCACTTTTGGCGACGGGCAGCCGCCTTGATCACATACTCAAAAGAAACATCAAATGCGGTTAAGTATTTCTGTTTAATCCAATCTGGAATGGAAGAAATTGCGGAAAGTTCACCGTCGAAATATTTCAATTGATCAGACATTTCATGATTCCAGAGATTCTCTTTCTTCAGATCATCCACAAGGTAACGGTTTAAAACCATGAAATCTCCAGATAAGTTACTTTTTACGAACAAATTCTTGTAAGTGGGCTCAATGCACGGTGAAGAACCCATGATATTTGAAATGGTTGCGGTGGGTGCAATGGCTATAACATTGCTGTTACGCATTCCATGCTTGGCAATCTTTTCCCGTACTGGAGCCCAATCCATTTTTCCTTCCTTGGGTACATCTATGGCTTCACCCCGCTCCTCTTCCAAGTGAATAATTGAATCTTGGGGAAGAATACCTCGATCCCATTTCGAACCTTTATAAGTTGAATAAGTGCCCCGTTCACCGGCAAGATCACTCGAAGCTTCGTAAGCATAGTAACAAATGGCTTCCATGAATTCGTCATTGAATTCAACCGCTTCGTTCGAAGTGAAGGAGATATTTTTGGTAAAAAGAGAGTTTTGCAGACCCATTATGCCCAGTCCAATGGGGCGATGACGCCTGTTTGATGTTTGGGCTGCTTCCGTCGGGTAAAAGTTTACATCAATAACATTGTCTAGGGCACGAACTGCGATCTGAATAGTGTCTCGTAACTTATCATGGTCCAAGGATCCGTCTTTTTTAAGATGCGAATCCAATACGACCGAGCCAAGGTTGCAAACAGCAGTCTCATCGGCTCCAGTATTTAGAGTAATTTCGGTACAAAGGTTAGAGCTATGAATGACTCCGATGTGATCCTGCGGACTACGGACATTACAGGTATCCTTGAAAGTAATCCATGGGTGTCCAGTTTCAAAAAGCATCTTAAGCATTTGTTTCCACAAATCAATTGCCGAAATATTATGCGACCAAATTTCACCTTTTTCCGCTTTGGTTTCATATTCTGTGTATTTCTCTTCAAAAGCTTTACCGTATAAATCATGGAGGTCAGGGACTTCATTACTACGGAATAAAGTCCAATTTCCTCGCGATTCCATCCGCTTCATAAACAAGTCCGGGATCCAATTGGCCGTGTTCATATCATGAGTACGTCGACGATCATCTCCAGTGTTCTTGCGAAGTTCTAAAAACTCTAGAATATCACAGTGCCAAGATTCCAAATAAGCACAGCCAGAACCTTTTCGTTTGCCACCTTGATTGACGGCACAAAGTTGGTCATTGTGCATCTTAAGAAAAGGAATCACACCCTGACTCTCGCCGTTCGTCCCGGCAATGTGACTACCCGTCCCTCGAACCGAGGTCCAACTTCCTCCCAGCCCCCCTGCCCATTTTGAAAGAAAGGCATTCTCGGCAATCCCGCGGTACATAATGGATTCGATGGTATCGTCCACCTTGTAAAGATAACAGGATGAAAGCTGGGAATGAGGTGTTCCAGAATTGAAGAGTGTTGGGGTTGATGAACAAAAACGACGACTCTTATATAAATTATAAAGAGAGATGATTTGATCTTCCGGTGAATCTTCATGAGCGAAAACCCCCATTGCTACACGCATCCAAAATAATTGAGGGGTTTCTAAACGGCGGGGATTGTCTCCAGTTTTATCCACCACAAGATAACGGTCATAAAGAGTTTGAATTCCAAGGTAATCAAAATCCAGGTCAGCGGAAGGATCCAGTGCATCTGCGAGTTTATTGATATCAAGCTTAAGAAGCTTGGTATCCAAGCGCTTAATTTCAACGCCTCGCTTGAGATATTTCTTAAGTCCCTTCGCGTGAAAACTTTTCAATTCATCAATGCTGTTAGCAGCTATATTCCAGCCTAAAACTTCCTGATAAACATAAGACAAAAGAATCCGAGCCGAAAATTTTGCAAAATCACCATCCCGCTCAATCAAGGTTTTCGAATTTAGGATAATGGTTTTTTGTAGATCTTCTTCACTAATTTCAGAGAATACTGATCTTCTAAGGCTTTCTTCAATCTGTTCGACAGAAAGGCAAAGATCAAGACCGATAGACGCAAATGAAATTCGTTTTTTGAGATCTATTCCATCCCAGAAAAAAGTGGTTCCATCTTTTTTCTTAACCACAATCATGGAGTCTTGCTTGACTTCATCATTGCTGATTCCGGTTTCACGTTCGATTCTGCGACGGGCCCGGTATAGAATGTAGGATTCAGCAACCTTGAAGAATTTCTTCCGCATTAATTCTTCCTGAACAATATCCTGAATATCTTCGATATTGATAAATGCCTGACCCGTTCCGATTGCATTTTTAGTGACCTTTGCGGCAATTTCGACGGCTGGCTCGGAATCCAGACGTAAGGAAAGAAATGCCTTCCGCACTGCAACTTCAATCTTGGAAGAATTCCAGGGTACAACTTGACCGCTTCTCCGGATTAAACGAATTTGAGAGGAATCCACCCCATTTCCAACGAACGCATCCCCATCGAAACCACTACCATCACTGGAGCGAGAAAAAACCAAACTTTTGGCAACATCATAAGCATCATTCTCAACCAGTGCTTTTTCAATCAAACGATGCAGTTCGTCAAAGGAGAGGCGGGGGGCACCGCCTTCGTCCTCTTCACCCATACGCTCGATTAAGCGATCGGCAACAATCCGGGCAGACTCCACCACGAGCTCCCGGTTCTTTGGGGTGTATATGTCGTTTTCTTCCCTTGAAATCATCAGGTCTGTCAAAGCCTCCCCGATCACTTCTGCCACCTCGGCGATGTGGAAATCACGGTCACCCGCGCCATCTGTAATCCGTACTTTCGGTATCTCAAAGCGATTATCTTCCAAGGCATCCGCCCAATCAAAGCGTGGCTTATTCTCGCGCGGTGTTTCCGCAACCTTGGTTAATAATACATCTTCTTCGAATATCGTGTTACGCATTAGTTCAACTCCCGCCAAAATCTATCTATTTTTCTTCTTAAAATTCAAACTCCTCAAATGACGGCATTAAAGCTCGTCATCTGAAACCTCTGCTAAAGCTGATGACTTTTGGTACTCAGTCACACGTCCTTCAAAGAAATTCTGTTCTTTCTTAACATCCATCATTTCTGCCAACCAAGGAAAAGGATTTTCCTGACCTGGATGTAAAATTTCTAAACCGACTCCAACTAAGCGGCGATCTGCAATGAAATCGATGTAGGAACAAAATTCTTCTGCACTAAGTCCGACCGAGTTCACGGGGAGGCAGTCACAAATAAACTCCTTTTCCAATTCTACCGCCTCTTTCATAAGATCCACTAACTCGCTCTTAAAGCTTTCAGTCCAAATGTCAGGATTTTCATCGATCAAAACCCGGAAAAGATTACGGAAAAGTTCAATATGGTTAGACTCATCCCGGAGAGTGTAGCGAAACATTTGTCCAATTCCTGGAAATTTGTTTTGTCTGGCCAAGCTTAAAATCATGCCGAAAAGACCATAAAACTGGGTGCCTTCCATGCACTGCCCAAAAACAAAAATATTTTTGGCAAGTTCCTGCTTGTTTTCGGTGACCTTCAAATCCAAGTCACGACGCAATCCTTTAGAAACTTTGGTCACAAACTCATTCTTTTTACGAATCGTATCAACTTGTTCAAACATCGCCTCGCACTCATGCGGATTAATTCCAAGAGAACTAATCATGTATAATAAACTATCAGCATGAATATTTTCTTCGTGTGCATGACGGCCCAATACCAGTTTAAGTTCAGGTGCGGTAACTAATTCACGAACAACATGTTGAATATTATCCCCGACAATTCCCTCAGCTGCTGAAAAATAACCAATACCCATCATAATAATCCAACGCTCGGCATTGCTCAAGTCCGTTGCACTCTTCCATTGTTCCAGATCTTTTTGCATAGGAACATCCTCAGGTTCCCAATGGTTGGATTTCATTTTTCGATAAAGATCATACGCCCACTGATATTTTAGAGGTAAAAGATTAAATGTCATTGTATCTCTACCATTAATTACCATTTTTTCTTGGTATGCCTGTACCGCTTTATCTTCGTCGAGGACGAATTTTTTTCCACCTATGTCGTATGTTTTGTTCATTTTTTGTACTCCCTTATCGTGCCAAAATTCTTCAAATTATGAAGAGATTGAGGCGGATTGCCATGTTTTGAATTTTAATAAATTTTTTATATCGCTACTAGTCTAATTTATGAACCGATAGTGTTGATGCTGAGAGAAAAGAAAAGAAAAAAATGAAAAATTGTGAAAATATTTATTTATCAAACGCAACATGTGGGGTAAATACGAGAATAAGACCCCTATATATAGGCTTGTTAATAACTTTTTGTTAAAAGACAACCCAATTTGTATATGAGTGTGTTTAAATTGTAAAAGACTTCAAGAAAACGAATAATCAAGAATTTTCCAAGCTCAAGTTGTTGAAAGATATCCTCAAATTCTTCAACACTTATTAACAATTTATAAATTAGCTTTTAAATGAAAATTGAAATACAAAAAGACATCAATTTTAATTAATATATACTATTACTATATTGCACGATAAAGTCAGATTTATACTTTCTTTAAAGGCTTAAAAAGGAAGCCTGAAGTCGCTAAAAACCAGTCTCCCTGAAGAATGAAAAGAGAAAAATTCGTTACAATTTTTTTACACATAATCCTGTAGGGATGAAGAAGTAGGCAGAAAAGGATTTTCTTGAACGGAAAGAACCTG
>DEYT01000002.1:0-3524 GCA_002364975.1 Opitutia bacterium UBA3151
AGATGAGTCCAAATTTTTTTGCGAAGAACAATTTTCCAATGTCGAAATTCATGAATTTGGAGATCGCCAACTGGATTTAGAAGAAAATTTTGCCAGGGCAGAAGAATTCTTTGTCCGCAAACTAAGAGAAATATTACATCGTTAATATTCCAAATCGAATACTATGAGTGCGGATGATAAAAAGAGGTTCAAGCGAATAAGAAGACTTAAGAAAATTATGCGTCCGCTTCCAAGGAGGTCAAATGTTCATCGCTATCCTATTTTAAAATGGTTTTCTAAAACAGCCTACAAACGGTCTTATTTATGGTCATTTCGAAGCCGAGAAATTATTCCCGCATTATTTATCGGGATGTGGATTGCCATGTTGCCCATCGTCTCCATTCAAATGCTGGTTGTTTTTGTAATTGCTCTTTTTATCCGAGCTAATTTACCCGTTATTGTTGCCCTACAGTGGATCTCAAACCCTTTTACCATGGGCCCAATTTATTTTGCGGACTACAAGATCGGAATGGAAATTTTTCGTCTCGTGGGAATACCTTATGAAAAAAATAAGTTGCTCAAGCCAGATTATGATTGGGGCAGCTTTAGATACTCAGATTTGTTCGCACTTCTTGATACTTTTCCTCCCATGATGTTAGGGGGTTCGGTAATCGGTATTTTTCTCGGCGTTCTATCGGTCTTTCTTTACAAGATTTCTTGTAACTTGTACAAAACTCAAAATGATGACCAGAATCTTTACTAAATTCCTTTTGTTTCTTTCTCTTTTTTCTATTCGGTTATCCTTGAGCTTGACCGGCTTTTTGTTTTTGGGAATGAGCTCAGTGATTCTGGGAGCAAGCGGGTTTTCATTGGGGGTTGATCATTTGGAGGAGATCGAGTTTTCGATCCTGAATGGAAAGAAAGTGGGTTTACTAACCCATCCGGCTGGCCGGAATGGTTCTGGGAAAAGTACGGTAGAAGTTTTTCGAGACAGTTCAAAAGTTGACTTGGTTGCTCTATTTGGTCCCGAGCATGGAATTTATGGTGATGAAAAAGCGTCGGTTCTGGTTGAAGATAAAGTGGATCATCGTACAGGTCTGCCCGTATTTTCCCTATATGGAAAATTCCGTAAGCCTACGGTAAATATGCTTTCCAAGATCGATGCCCTCATCATTGATTTGCAGGATGTAGGAGTACGTTGTTACACCTATGTAAGTTGTATGAGGTATGCAATGGAGGCTTGTTTTGAAAATGGAGTGGAGGTTATTATCCTAGACCGTCCCAATCCGCTTGGTGGAGAAAAGCTTGCCGGGCCGATGATTGATGAGCAATGGATGAGTTATGTGGGAGCGTTCCCGATGCCCTTTGTTCATGGTATGACCATTGGAGAATTGGCATTGTGGTCCAAGAAGACTCCTGGGGTTTTAAAGGTGGACGAAACTTCTAGAAAAACAGGAAGCCTGACTATTGTTCCTATGAAAGGTTGGCAAAGGCAGATGGTATGGCCAGATACTGGACTTGATTGGTTCCCGACTTCCCCCAATATTCCGACTTTAGACTCCGTTGCTGGGTATCCCATGACTGGTCTAGGTGCTCAACTTGGGAAATTTCGCCATGGAATCGGGACCAAGCATCCATTTCGCTTTCTTACCTTTGAGGGTAAGACTCCTGAAGAAGTGAAGTCTGCACTAGATAAAAGTGAGATTCCAGGTTTATCTTTCCAGACCAAGTTATTACAAAATTCAAAAGGTGAGGAAATTGCTGGTGTTTACATTGTATTGAAAGATTGGAATCAATGGAATCCAACAGCCCTGGCATTTCATATGATGCGCTTGTCCGCACTCTGGGAAACCAGCAGTCCATTCAAATCAGCAAGCGAGGCTGAGGCCAAGCTCTTCAACAAGCATGTTGGGTCCACTTTATGGTGGGAAGCTTTACTTAGGGAAGGTGCATCGATTAATCCTCAGAAATTCATTGAGGTGTGGAACCAAGAAGCCCAAGCATTTCGGGACCAGACCCAAGCATACCTGCTCTACTAGCGATTGAAGTCCTCGAGGGATAAAACTGTAAGATGGTGGGCTTTGAGAGCTTCTTCCCCAATATCTTCGTCTTCCATTGCAATTGCGAGTACGGGTCGGTTGTTGGGCTGGTTTAAAAAAGGATAAACATAATGAATATTTATCTCCGCTCTCAGTAAGGAGTGCGTAATTTGATGAATGGAGTCTTCATCTTTTATCTCAGCGGCAATGATATTTCTCTCGGTGAAAGAAATGGATTGAGATTTTAGTAACCGAGCGAGATCTTTTGGATAATTGGGCACCAGACGGATTACCGAAGAATCACTTGTGTCCAAAACTGAAATGGCTAAAATATGAATTTCATCGGATTTTAGCATCACAATAAAATCGTTTAACCAGCCAACTTTATTTTCTGCATAAATTACAAACTGACGAATTAAATCCTGACCTGGATTACGCAGGGTGGAAGATGATGGGATAGGCTCACTCATTGATGGAATAATTGCTTATTTACTAGCATATTGTTTAGAAATTCGAAACTTGAAAAAAATGAAACCACGCTTGCCAGTACTTTTCATTAAGTTAAAAGTATAGTAGGATTATGTTTAGTATACATCGTAAATCTTGCTATATTCTCGCGGTCTTTACGCTTTTTCAAGCCCTTATTGGAAATGAAGGGGAAAGGTGGATCCTTGCCGACTATCAGGAATTAAAAGATGCAGCTGCGAAACAGGATGCTTTTGCCATGGGCTTTTTATCCCTGGTACATGCGCACGGCGATAAGGGTCAGGATATCTCCTATGCAGATGCATTGAATTTCGCCGAAGTTGCGGCTGGGAAAAATCATTGGTTGGGACATTTTGCCATGGGATATTTAGCTCGATTTGTACCCTACGGTCCAGACTCCGAAAAAGTTCGCATGCATTACCTGAAGGCTTTCCAAGACCCGGACGGTATGATGATCAGAGATGCTTCCAGAAATGATCCGATTGCTGCGTACGCCCTTGCAGAGATTTTCACTTCTGACGAAGTTCGCCCCACCATAATCCCGGATTTAAAGATAGCCGCTGGGTATTATGAAATTGCTTCCCAAAAAGGCTACGGGCCGGCCTCCGTGCAGCTTGCCCTTTTTAAACTTCATTCTATTGCTGATCCTGGCTTAGGGATCGCCAAAGATTTAAAAGGTGGAATCGGCTTGCTTCAACAGTCAGCTAAAAGAAATTTGCCTGATGCCCATCATTACCTTGGACGTTGTTACTTTAAAGGAATCGGGGTGGAAGCGGACAATGATATGGCCCTCGTTCACTTTCAAGCGGCTGCGGATCGGGGTAAATCCCTTTCCCAATTATTGGTGGCTGATTTTTATGCCTATGGAGTATCAGGGCCGGTCAAACTAGATTTAGCATTACGGTACGCAAGGTTAGCGTCGGTCCAGGAACAAGAACAAGCCATGCTAAAGATCAATGAATACGAAAATTTAAAACAGGTCGATCCATCTCCTAAAGAAGATATGACCACTCCAATCAA
>DEYT01000002.1:3899-6529 GCA_002364975.1 Opitutia bacterium UBA3151
CCAGATTTACCCCCTCCGCCACCACCCCCTGGTTCGGAACGTTTACCTTCGGTATATGAGCCTTCGGTTCAAACTCCAAATGAGCCAGAGAGTGTTACCCCTCCGATCGTTTTGGAAGAACCCAGACCCGCTCCAGTTGTTGAGGCTGCATCCAATGGTACCGATTTGCGAAACTCTGCTAAAAATGCCTACTGGGGAAAAGGACAATCGGTAGATCTTCAAGTTGCGTATTCTTTATTTCTAGAAGCCGCAAATACCGGAGATGCTGAGTCCGCTCGCTACCTTGGCATGATGTTCATGCAGGGTAAAGGAGTGAACCAAGACTCCTCGCAAGCTCTTTATTGGTTCGATTTGGCAGCCCAGCGGGGGGACAAACTTGCAAAATCAAACCTTGAAAAATTAAAGGGTGTATTAGGCAACCGTTAGAAATTCAGTTTGGATATCTTTTTGTTTGCCCGTTACCCAGGATGTAAATGTAGAATTTCAAGCTGGGAGAGATGGCAGAGTGGTCGAATGCGCTGGTTTGCTAAACCAACTAGTAATTTTGCTAAAGTCCGCTTTCCCTTTTGATTATTGATAACTGTAAAAAAGTTTTTGCGAGTTATCTCAATTATGTGCTTTATTTCGGTGGCGGATTGGTGGTGTTTTAGCTCAGCTACTTTTGGCTCTTAATCAAAACCTTTAAGGTTCTCAAAATCAATCAATTGGATGTCCACATGGGGTAACGCAAGGCAAACACGCATCCCGTTTCCCTTACCTTTGTAAGTAGGTAGGTTATGGTGACGCAAAGCCGAACGAAGATGGGTACTCTCTGACCACATTCCACTTCGCTGCACATAGTATTTACTAGCAGAGTCAGTACAGATCGGATCGATGACGGGTTCTGAACCAAAAGGAATATATTTGTCCTTACACCACTCCCATACATTTCCATGCATTTCCTGAAACCCCCATCTATTAGGAAGTGTGCTTCCTGTAGCAATTTGGCCTCCTTCTCCTTTTTTTATGTTGCCCTGATTTTTAGTTAAATGATTACCAAAAGAATATATTGTTTGAGATCCAGCACGACAGGCATACTCCCATTGGGCTTCCGTCGGTAGTTGGTAGGACATACCTTTCGGGAGTCGTTTTGCTTTTTTTTCACTCTCATTTAGTTTCCTGCAGAAAAGAGTCGCGTCTACATGACTAATAGAATCAACAGGTAGGTTCTTACCTTTATAAAAACTAGGATTTTTTTTCATAACTTTCTCCCATTGTTCTTGGCTAATTTCTTTTTTCCCGAGGAAAAACCCTCTTGTTATTGTTACTTTGTGAAGAGTTTCGTCTCTGCCACGACCCTCTTCACTGTCTGGACTTCCCATAAAGAAGGATCCGGGTTCACACCAAATAAGTTCAATTCCCAATCCTTTCGCAAATAGCAATTCTGCAAACCTCACCATTTTTTTCTTTATTAATAAATCTTCGGGTGATCTTTTTTTATTTATCTCTGCCGTCTCTTTATTATTTGATGAAAGGTCACCGGTCCTAAGCCTTTGTTTTACTGATATCGGCAATCCATTCCTGTAGGTTTGACGATACCACTGAGTGCCCCACGGATTATATCGAATCACAACTCCATTTCCATTTGACAAATTGGTTACTGGGCACAATTCACCGTTTGGTTTCCAAACCTCAGCTGAAAAAAGTCTGTCGCCTTTTAAGTATCCTTTCATCTCTTTTTTTCCACTCTCATAGTATTGTGTGACTGGTCTTCCAAGGAAGCCCGTTGGAGTTGAATCATTCCCGGGGGATATATTGGGCTTATTCGAAGTGGTATTTGAGGAGATATTTTGAGAGGATACGCCTTGGTCAGTAATTAAGTCAGTTAAGGGACTGTTATTTTCCTTAGTCGCTAAATAGTACAGGGTGATGCTGACTAGTAAAATTGGCAGTGATATGAGACATAGGACCAGGGCTTTCATAATTTTTGCGAGTGTTAAAAAGGTTCGTTTTTTCCTTCCATCCTTAGATTAATCCCATTGGGCGGATGAAATTTGAGATTTAATTTACTTAGGAAAACCTTGATGAGTAAAAAAAAGGCATAATCAATTCATATGACATAATTTCTAAAAGTATATTTAATTAATTAAATTAGCAATTCAGTTAACTTTTAATTCCGTTTTTAATACACACATTTTGGGGAAAAAGGCAATCAATAAACCTGCAAGTTGCTTATTCTTTATTTCTGGATGCTTCAAATACCCGAGATGCTGAGTCCGCTCGTTATCTGGCATGATGTTCATGCAAGGTAAAGGAGTAACCCAAGACTCCTCGCAAGCCCTTTATTGTTTCGATTTGGCAGCTCAACGGGGGGACAAACTTGCAAAATCAAACCTTGAAAAATTAAAGGGTGTATTAGGCAATCGTTAGAAATTCAGTTTGGATATCTTTTTGTTTGCCCGTCACCCAGGATGTAAATATAAAATTCCAAGTTCGGAGAGATGGCAGAGTGGTCGAATGCGCTGGTTTGCTAAACCGGTGAGGAGCTAATCGTTCCTCCACGGGTTCGAATCCCGTTCTCTCCGCCATTTTTATCCTTTCGTGAAACTAGCTAAATATTTTTTACCGGCAATCTCAGCGAGCTTGATCTG
>DEYT01000022.1 GCA_002364975.1 Opitutia bacterium UBA3151
ATTATTAAAAAAAGTAGCCGCATTACAAAAAACTGTTATTGCCAGTACGGGAGTCTCTAATGAGGAAGAGATCTTAAAAGCAATTAAAACCTTAAGGGATAATGGATGTCCCGAAATCATTTTATTACATTGTGTAAGTAATTATCCTGCTAAATTAGAGGATTTCAACCTTTCCTTAATTCCCTGGATGCAAAAAACTTTTAATTGTAAGGTTGGGCTATCCGATCATTCCCCGGGTCATTTGATCCCAGTACTCGCGACTGCCCTTGGTGCCCGAGTCATTGAGAAGCATCTTACTCTAGACCGAAGTAAAAGTTCAATAGACGGTGATTTCTCTCTACTCCCTAAAGAATTTAAAGTAATGAGCCAATCTGTTTTAGAAGCATATAAAAGCATGGGGGGGCATTATTCTAAAAGTAAGGAGATCAAGGTGAGATTTAAAAACTCTAGCTTCAAACGCTCAATTTTGGCTTGTAAAAAAATCCAATCAGGAGATTTGCTTACTAAAGAAAATATTCGGATTGCTAGACCAGGACATGGAATGTGTCCGAGTAAATGGGCTGATGTTTTAGGAAAAAAAGTAAAAAGAAATCTAGAAATAGGAGATCCACTTGTACTTAGGGACTTAGAAATTTAATTCCAAAAAATCTTTTTTGCTTGGTATCTGGTAGAAAGCTATGAAAAATTACTTGGTGTCTTACGCTTCTAATCAAAGGATTTTGTTAAACGCTTCATTTATCCTACCTGATTCAAATTAAAAGGTTTTCCTAAAGGAATTTTTAGCCAAGTTATGCGTGAATGTGAAAAACAGTAAGCTTAGTAGAAAAGAAGCAATGCTTCTGCTTAACAGCCTTCCAAAATTAGGCCCAATTAGTACCAATCGCTTGCTGGATTTTTTTGAAAGAGATCCATTAAAGATCTTTCATGCATCACAAAGAGAACTTCTTTCAATTAGCGGAGTTGGACCAGCGATGGTGAATTCTATTCTCGATCAAGACCATGGCACTTGGGTTCAAAATGAGTTGGAAATTATTCAAAAACATTCCACTTCTTTTATCACAGAAGAAGAAATCCCTTCATCCTTGCGAGAGATTTATGACACTCCGATGGGGCTGTATGTTAAAGGAACCATTCCACCGGGACCCTATTTTGCTATCGTAGGAACTCGTTTACCATCCTTATACGCACAAAAGGTATGTTCAAAGATTTCTACGGATCTTGCCTTGGCAGGCTTTTGCGTAGTCAGTGGTATGGCACGTGGAATAGACTCGATTGCACATCAGTCTGCCCTTGATGTAAAAGGTAAAACAATCGCATTTCTGGGAAGCGGAATGGACATTGTTTACCCTCCAGAAAATTTGGGTTTATATCAAAGAATTGCTTCCGAAGGTGCAGTAATTACTGAGTTTCCTTTTAAGAGGAAGGCAGACCGAAGAACTTTTCCTATGAGAAATCGCCTAGTTTCTGGAATTTCTTCCGGGTTGCTAGTTGTAGAGTCTGGAAGTTCTGGTGGTAGTCTGATCACAGCAAGATTTGCAGCTGAACAAGGTCGGACAGTTTTTGCAATTCCAGGTAGGGTTGATCAACCATGCTCACAGGGTTGCCACCAATTAATTAGGGAAGGTGCAATTCTTATTACTAATGCTAACGAAATCATTGAGGACTTAAAACCTTCTTTGACTCAAACAATTTTGCCACTGAGTGAAAGCAGACAGGCGGAGAATCCAAAAAATAAAATAAATTCTGACCCGATTATCTCAAAAAATGAAAAAATAATTCTTAATCTATTAGAGCTTGATGGTGCTATGGCAGTTGAGCAAATGTGTTCAATATGTGAACTTACCATTCAAGAAATTTCGGTGAGCCTTTCATTGCTGGAATTAAGTAATAGGGTAGGCAAGAGACATGATGGTAAGTATGAATTAAATTAATCCGATTCATACTAAATAAGAGAAATCATAGCATCCTTTTAATTAATTAATTTCTTTGTGTTGCAATTATCCTAAGCTGAGTTTGAATGATAAATAGTTTAGGGGAGTTTTTGGCGAAGACTGAGAAACATCTGCGATCCAGATGTGACCCTTGGAACCTGATGCGAAATATTTAACGCCGTAGGGAAAACTGTTTGCTATTCAGCAGGCTTTCCTCGGCATTAACCACATAAATAATGATTAAAAAAGTCGAAGAAAAAAATGAAAATCAAAACAATTCCAAACGCGTTTATGTGGAGGGACCTAAGCATGGTGTGAAAGTACCCATGCGAGAAGTAAGTTTATCTCCTACTAGATCTTCAGATGGCAAGGAAACCGAGAATCCTCCAATTAGATTATACGACACCTCAGGCCCCTGGGGAGATTCAGAATTTCATGGGCAGCATGAACTTGGCCTTCCTCCACTCAGAAAGAATTGGGTACTCGACAGAGGAGATACCGAAATTATTGATGGTAGAAAAAGTACTCCTGCAGATAATGGATACCTGTCAGATTTACATGCTCAAAGATCTGATAAAAGAACCAATGAATTGCCGGATTTCGACCGATCTAAGGTTACAACTCGAAAATCTCTTCCTCAAAAAACAGTCACCCAATTATATTACGCACGGCAGGGTATTATTACTCCGGAAATGGAATTTGTTGCCATTCGGGAAAACATGAAATTACAATCCTTGAAAAATGACTTAAAATGCTCCGAGGGAGAAGATAGAAATACTCTAGTTCACCAACATCAAGGAGAATCTTTCGGGGCATCCATTCCCGAGGAAATCACCCCAGAATTTGTCCGAAGTGAAATTGCTCGAGGCAGGGCAATTATTCCTGCAAATATTAACCACCTTGAGCTTGAACCCATGATAATCGGGCGGAATTTTCTGGTTAAGATTAATGCCAATATTGGCAACTCTGCTGTCGCTTCTTCCATCGAAGAAGAGGTTGAAAAAATGCGATGGTCCACCAAATGGGGAGCTGATACTTTGATGGATCTATCAACGGGAAAAAATATCCACCGAACTCGTGAGTGGATTATTCGAAACTGTCCCGTTCCCGTAGGTACGGTTCCAATTTATCAAGCACTTGAGAAAGTTAGAGGTAAACCTGAAGATCTAACTTGGGAAGTCTTTCGTGACACCTTGATCGAACAGGCAGAGCAAGGAGTTGACTACTTTACCATTCACGCCGGTGTCTTACTCCGTTATGTTCCTCTTACAAGTAAAAGAATGACAGGCATTGTCAGCAGAGGAGGATCGATTATGGCAAAATGGTGTCTCGCTCATCACAAAGAAAATTTTTTATACGAAAAATGGAATGAGATTTGTGAAATTATGGCCGCATATGATATTTCTTTTTCGATTGGGGATGGCTTAAGACCAGGATCCATTGCAGATGCGAATGACCAAGCTCAGTTCGCAGAATTAAAGACCCAAGGCGAACTTACAAAAAGAGCTTGGGAGTTCGGCGTGCAAGTTATGAATGAAGGGCCAGGACATGTACCTATGCACATGATCAAGGAAAACATGGATAAGCAAATTGAATGGTGTCATGAAGCACCATTTTACACTCTTGGGCCTTTGACCACCGATGTTGCTCCTGGTTATGACCATATTACTAGTGGCATAGGTGCGGCAATGATCGGCTGGTATGGATGTGCCATGTTATGCTATGTGACTCCTAAGGAACACCTAGGATTACCAGATAGAGATGATGTTCGAGAGGGTGTAGTTACTTATAAATTGGCGGCTCATGCAGCTGATCTAGCTAAAGGTCACCCCGCGGCTCAGTTTCGTGACAATGCCCTTTCAAAAGCCCGATTCGAATTTCGCTGGCAGGATCAATTTAACCTTTCCTTAGATCCTGATAAGGCTCGGGAGTTCCATGATCAAACCTTACCACAAGACAACGCCAAAACCGCTCATTTTTGCTCTATGTGCGGTCCTACTTTCTGTTCGATGAAAATTTCAGAAGAAGTTAGGCAATATGCTAAAGAAAGAGGATTGGCAGCAAACGATAATGCAATCCTTGATGGAATGAAGCAAAAGGCTGAAGAATTTAATGCATCTGGTGGAGAAATTTATCAGTCCTAACTGGAATGAATATTTCTCTCAATGACGAACCGCATGAGATAGCAGAGGGAATGAAACTCAAGGACTTTCTGGTAAAGCTTGATTTAGATGACTTCAATGGTTGGGCTGTTGCGATCAATGAAAATGTGATCCCACGAGATACTTTTCATGCAGTTGTACTTCATGAGGGAGATAAATTACTGCTTATACAAGCGACTCAAGGAGGATGACTAATCTGTTAAAAATCATCGTTATCTCTTCTCCAAACTTCAATAGTAGTGAGGCTCGGACAGTGACCCGTCTTCTTGAATCTGGACTTGAAAAATTCCATTTACGCAAACCCGACCACTCAACCCACAGGATTGCTCATTTACTCGATGAAATACCCAAGGAGTTTCACTGTAAAATTATCATGCACCGAGCATTTGAGTTAATGAAAGATTATGATTTAGGTGGATATCATCATAGATCCGGCGAGAAATTAAGAAAAACTTCTGCCTTACGCAGTCGCTCTCTTCATAACGCATCAGAGTTGGAGGTTGAGACTGACATCTTGGATTATGTTTTCTTTGGACCGGTCTTTCCCTCTATTTCAAAATCTGGACATAAGCCTAAAATGTCACTACTCATGTTGAGGAACGCGTTATCAAAATTAGATTCTAAAGCAAAAAGGCCTTTAGTTTATGCCCTGGGTGGCATAAGGAAAAACAAGTTAAGTACGATTATTGAGGCAGGTTTTGATGGCGTATCTTTACTTGGATCAATTTGGGGAAAACCAGATCCAGTACGAGCTTTCAAGGAATTCGCCACTTCTGCTAATAATTATGATCAGTCAAACTTTAGTTGATCTTTTCCATATTTTAAAAAGAAATTTCAAAAGTGCTTGATCAATCTCTATACTGTCTAACTTCTGACCAAGTTCATGACACTCATGCCAAACAGATACTCAATTTATCTAAAGTTGGAATTAAACTCATACAACTGAGATCGAAAAATTCTTTCCGGAATTCATCTCCAAATGAATTGTCTGAAAGTATCCAGCAAGCAAAGTCCAATGGGTCCTCTGTAATTTTAAATGATTCAATAGATTCAGTTACCCAATTAAACGCTGACGGGGTACATCTTGGAAAGAGAGACTGTGACCCACTAATCGCGAGAGAAATACTTGGAGATAGAAAAGTGATCGGTTCAACGGTTCACTCCCTAGAAGACGCCAAGGTTGTAAAAGCAAAAGGCGTTTCCAATTACATTGGTATTGGTCCAATTAGAAAATCCAAAACCAAAAAAGATTTGATTCCAAAACTATCCCTGCAAAAAATCAAAGAGATCGTATCTTTTCTATACCCTCTACCTTCCTTTCTTATAGGGGGTCTCACCCACAATGATTTCCAATTGCTCAAGAAAACTGGAGCAACCGGTATCTGTGTTTGTTCTAGTCTTAGCACAAAACTTGAATTTGGTTCTAACTTGAAATTATTTCTTGAAGAAAAATCTAAATATGATCGAACAAACAACTGATCATTTGGTCGTTGGAGGGAAAACTTTTAATTCCAGAGTTTTTATTGGCACTGGAAAGTTTTCTTCAGGACTTGCCTTAAGTGATGTGGTAAAGGCAAGTGGTACTGAAATGGTTACCGTTGCCATGAAAAGAGCCAACCCAATGAGCGAACACGATTCGATTCTTAAACATCTCCAAGATCAAAAAATTCAATTACTTCCCAACACCTCTGGAGTAAGAAATGCAAAAGAAGCCATTTTCGTTGCCCAGATGGCACGAGAAGCACTGCAGACAAATTGGTTAAAGCTGGAAATACATCCAGACCCGAAATATTTAATGCCCGATCCGACGGAAACTCTGATAGCAACCAAAGAACTAGTTAAAGATGGATTTATCGTATTACCTTATTGCCATGCAGACCCAGTTCTATGTAAGCAGCTTGAAGATGCTGGATCCGCCGCGGTTATGCCCCTAGGGTCTCCTATTGGAAGCAATAAAGGTCTGGAAAGTAGAGAGTTTCTACGGATCATCATTGAACAGGTTCAAATTCCTGTCGTAGTTGATGCAGGAATAGGCAAACCTTCTCATTCCTCAGAGGCTTTTGAAATGGGTGCGGATGCAGTTCTGATTAATACTGCAATTGCTGTGGCCAAAGATCCAATTGGTATGAGCATAGCATTCAGTCTGTCCGCAAAAGCAGGTCGAGCAGGATTTTTATCTGGACTAGGAAGCAGCAGGAACAGGGCTAGTGCGACCTCTCCTCTTACCGGGTTCCTGAAATAAATTTGCATTCAACAAGCCATGAAAGACGACAAATACCTCAATCTTTTCAATCAAACTGAATGGTGCGACATTTCCTCTCGCATTATCAAAACCGAAAAAGAGGATGTTGAACGAGCACTTTTACGGGAAGGTAAAGGAGGCCTTGAAGATTTCATCACACTTATTTCCCCAATCGCTGGAGAGTATTACCTCGAAAGTCTTGCATCGTTGAGCAATCTATTGACAAAACAACGTTTTGGGAAGGCAATCCGCCTTTTCGCCCCCATGTATCTTTCCAATGAATGTAATAATGTCTGTGATTATTGCGGGTTTAGCTTAGGCAATGCAATTCCCCGTAAAACCCTCACTCCTGTTGAAATTCTAAAAGATGCTGGGATTCTTAGAAAAATGGGTTTTGAGCATGTTCTGTTGGTCACCGGGGAATCGGCCCGAGTTGTTGATGTGAAATATATCGGTGAAGCCCTGCAATTATTAAGACCGCACTTTTCCAACTTATCCATAGAAGTCCAGCCTTTATATCAAAACGAGTATGAAGAATTGATTGAGAAAGGGCTTCATTCCGTTTTTGTTTATCAAGAAACATATAACCGAGAAAGTTATTCCAAACACCACAAAAAAGGAAAAAAGAGGAACTTTGATTGGCGCTTAGAGACTCCAGATCGGTTGGGCAGGGCAAAGATCAAGAAAATGGGACTTGGCTGCTTATATGGATTAACTGAAGATTGGCGCACTGATGCTTATTTTGCCGCTCAACATCTTCAATATCTTGAGAAAAAATATTGGCAGACCACATACTCAATGTCTTTTCCTCGCTTGAGACCTTGTCATGGTGATAGCGAGCCAGAAGTCACTCTGAAAGATCGTGACTTGGTTCAACTTCTTTGTACTTTTCGTATTTTTAGTCACGAACTTGAGCTTAGTATTTCCACCCGCGAATCTCCCGCCTTCAGGGATAATGTTTTACCGCTTGGAATTACCACAATGAGCGCAGGTTCCAAAACGAATCCGGGGGGATATGCAAATGAAGAAGATTCTCTTGAACAATTTGAGATATCAGATGATCGGACACCTAAGGATATTTGCTCAATGCTAAGGAAGTATAATTATGACCCAGTCTGGAAAGACTGGGATTCTGCATACGACCAAATTCAAACAACTTCACCAAAAAAGGTATCTGCAAGCCAGTCTCGTGAGAGCACTGCTATTTTTATTTGAAAATGATTGATTTCTCTCCAACCGAAATCGAACATTACCAACGACACCTCTCACTCTCAGGTTTTGGGGAGATCGCCCAAAAAAAACTCAAAGAAGCAAAGGTTTTGGTAGTGGGAGCAGGAGGGTTAGGATCTCCTGCATTAAAGTATTTGGTTGCTGCTGGAGTGGGGAGAATTGGAATTGTTGATGACGATAGAGTTGAAAAATCGAACCTCCAACGACAAATTCTTTTTGATTGTAAGGATGTTGGAAAATCCAAAACCAAAGTTGCCATTTCCAAGCTTTCTGAGATGAATCCTCATGTTAAGCTTGAAAGCTTTCCAGTTAGGATTAATGCCGAAAACATTGAAAGTATCTTGCATAGCTATTCAATTGTTCTCGACGGAAGTGATAATTTTGCGACACGATTTCTAATCAATGATGCCTGCGTACTATTCGATAAAATTCTGATTCATGGTTCAATTTTTGAATTCACTGGACAAGTTAGCGTTTTTAATTTTCTTGGTGGTCCTACCTACAGATGCTTATTTGGCGAACCGCCTACAGATAAAGCATTATCTCCCTGTTCGGAAGTGGGGGTATTGGGTGTTCTCCCAGGATTAATCGGTACCATAATGGCAACTGAAACCATTAAGGTCATCACTGGCATTGGTGATGTGCTTAGTGGAAAGCTCTGGCTTTATGATGCATTATCTCAACAATCCCGAATCATTAAATTTGTAAGAGACCCTAACTTATCAGAAGTAAAAAATTTATCTGTCATAGATTCTAATTGTGAATTAATGAACAGAGAAAATTCTACGATTTCAGAAATCTCACCATCACAAATGAAATCAATGCTAAAAAAAGACAACCGATATTGGGTTTTGGATGTGCGTGAAAAATGGGAAAGAGAAATCCAGTGTATTGAGCCTTCTACTCACATCCCCTTAGGAGAATTCTCCGATCCGAAAAGGATAAAGCTGCCAAAAGAAATTTCAAAGAACTCAAGCATTATTATTTATTGTAAAGCAGGAGTTAGAAGTAGAACTGCATGTGAGGTTTTATTTTCGCTAGGTTACGAGAACCTGTTTAATCTAAGGGGCGGTATGATTGAATGGGAAGAAAACAATTCCTAACTCATTGATAGCTCAAATGCGAAAAAGATTACTTATTATTGGGGCTAGCGATAGTTCAGGAGGTGCAGGAATCAAGGCAGATGTAGATACGCTCTCGGCATTTGGATTCGAAGGATCTATTGCCATTACTTCTGTGACTGCACAAACTAACGACCAGTTAATTTGTAAGTACCCAATCCCTAATCAGGTCCTGTTAGATCAGCTAAAAGCTAGCGAAGAGACCCTGATTGATGGAATTAAAATCGGGCTTCTGCCCGACAGGGAATCCATTAATATTGTTCGCGACTTTTTAGAGAAAACCCCCAACACACCATCGATTTTAGATCCTGTTTTTTCCAGTTCGAGTAAAGGAGAACTCACCAATGAAAATACGCAAACCTACCTATTGGAACAACTGCTCCCTTTTATTACTTTACTCACCCCGAATGCGATAGAAGCAAGCATTTTAACAAACAAAGAATGTAAGAGTTTGGAGGAGGCAAAGGATTCGGCCCAGAGCCTAATCGAGCGAGGAGCAAAAGCCGTTTTAGTTAAGGGCGGTCATCTTACCGGTAGGCTTTCTTCCAATGTTCTAGCTCAAACTTCAATGCCTCATCAATGTTTCGAAAAGCCTAGAATAAAAGATGGATCAAAGTGTCGCGGTACTGGATGCAGGTTAGCCACCGCAATTTGCTGTTTATTGGCGTGCAAAGAAAGACTTTCATCTGCTTGTCGAAAGGCTGGAGATTTTGTACACGAATATATTAAATCTGATCTTTCCAAAAATCTGTGTGCTTAACGTCCCAGTGCCTTCCGAATTAATTCCTCTGTGGTTGCATCCGCACCCAAGGACTCTGAAGCCTTGCGAACTGCCTGATCAGCATCTATTGCCTTATAGCCGAGAGTCAGGAGGGCAGAGACTGCATCATGATAAGTGACAAATTCCACTGGTAATTCATCCTTAGCTTCTCTTTTACCTGAATTTCGATCATTGCTCGCTTTCAAAACTTCAGACTTCGGGAGAACCTTGTCTTTAAGTTCAACCACTATCCTTTCCGCGGTTTTCTTTCCTAAACCTTGAGCCTTTGATAGCATGCCAACATCACCACTTGCAATGGAAGTCTTGAGCATAGGGAGCGAAAGTGATCCAAGAAGATTGAGGGCTATCTTTGGTCCAATGCCAGAAACCTTATCTACAATCATCTTAAAAAAGTCTCGGGACTCTCGGTCTATAAAACCATAAAGAGTTTGAGAATCCTCACGATACGAGGCGTGCGTAAATAACTTAACTTGCTGACCAAGAGCTGGCAGTTTTTCCGAAGTAGTTAAGGGGATATGGGTTTCATAACCAATACCACTCACTTGGATAATAGCTAGGTTGAGTTGACACTCTTGGAGTGTTCCTTCTATAAATGCGATCATAATTTTATATTTAGCTAGTTAATCCAAGAACATCCTGCATAGAATATAGACCCGGTTCTTGATGTTGCACCCAACTTGCAGCCTTTAAGGCTCCAGTTGCAAAAATTACTCGATCTGTTGCCCTGTGAGTTAATTCAATTCTTTCTCCCGTACCTGCAAACATCACCGTATGCTCACCAACGACATCCCCGCCTCTTAATGCGTGAGATCCAATTTCACTTTCCTGGCGCTCTCCAACCATTCCACTTCTACCATGACTAATATCTCCTTGGGAGAGTCTCCTTGATTCCTTGATGATCTCAAGTAGACGCTCTGCCGTTCCGCTTGGAGCATCTTTTTTCAATTTATGATGCATTTCTATAATTTCTGGGTCAAATCCACTTCCAATGCCTAAGACTTTTGAAATCTGCTCCGTCAAAAAAAATAATAAATTTACCCCTGTTGAGAAATTACCGGCCCAGACAATTGGAATTTCTTTGGCAATCTGCAAAATTTGATCTCGGTCAGAATTTTCGTGTCCAGTTGTGCCAATCACAACTGGCTTTTTAAATTCACCGCACAACTTGACCAGGGGTAGAGTCGCATCTCTTAAAGAAAAATCAATAGCGACATCACAATGACCAATCTTTTCTTTAGGGTCATCGCCTAAGTCGACCGGAAAAGTGATTTCACAGTCATGATCAGCAGCTATTTTTGCAATAGCTTGCCCCATTCTTCCCCTGGATCCGCTCAATAATATTTTTTTAAGATTGCTCATAGAAAATTAACATTTGCTGACATTTCCTCAAGAAGCAGAAAATTTGCAGGGGAAGGTGGACTCAAAGGAAGCCTAACTTCTGCGGATGAAATGAGTCCTTTTAAATGCATTAGATTTTTAACAGGAACTGGGTTGGGTTCGCAGAAGAGATCAGTGAAGAATTTATAATACTTAAGGTGCAATTTCCGAGCTTCTTCAAATTTCGCTTCCGCCGCTAATGCAACTAGTTGAGAAACAATGCCAGGCATGATGTTAGATGCCACACTGATCACACCTTTTGCTCCACAAGCCATAAAAGGCAAAGTCAATCCATCATCTCCAGAAAGAACCACAAAATCATCATCCAATGCACAAACTGTCTCTGAAACTTTGGTTGATTTCCCGCCCGCCTCTTTTAGAGAGCAAATATTGGGATAATTTTCCCTCAGTTTCAACACGGTGGATGTGGATATCTCGATACCGCATCTTGAGGGAATTGAATAAAGGACAATGGGTTTCTCCGTTACCTCAGCCAAAGTTGAAAAGTGGGCGACTAATCCTTCTTGGCTTGGTTTATTATAATAAGGTGCAACCAATAAAAAAGCGTCCGCACCCAAGCTATCCGCTTTTTTAGTAAGATTAATCGCCTCGATCGTTGAATTTGCACCAGTCCCAGCAATAATAGGAACTTTCCCCGCTGCTTGATTAATCGTTTCTTGAATAACCTGCAGATGCTCTTTTTCAGTAAGGGTAGGGGATTCACCAGTAGTGCCACAAGGAACAATACCAGAAACCCCGCTTACCAACTGCCGATCAATTAGTTTTGATAGATCAGCAAAGTTAACCTGTCCATCTTGCATGGGTGTAATGAGTGCAGTGTGTGTTCCGTGAAGTAGTTTCTTGTCCATTTTAAATAAATATGTGAGAAAAGAGTTCTCACTAGTAATTTCACCTTCTCTTTTCAGTGGGAAAATTTCAGTGGTCAACTTTTTAATGGTGGAAACTCACAGGATTCGAAACTTTTGTATCATAGCGCATGTCGATCATGGCAAGACAACTTTGTCCGATCGACTGTTAGAGCGTACCCAAACGGTGGTCAAAAGAGAGATGAAAGAGCAACTTCTAGATTCGATGGATCTTGAGAGAGAACGGGGCATCACTATTAAGTGTCATCCAGTTTCGATGAATTTCCTACATCATGATGGACAGGAGTATTTATTCAACTTGATCGATACACCCGGTCATGTTGATTTCTCTTATGAAGTTTCAAGAAGTTTAGCAGCTTGTGAAGGAGCGTTACTTCTTATTGATGCCTCGCAAGGAGTCGAGGCCCAGACTCTTGCTAATGCCCAACTTGCAGAATCTCAAGGGTTGGAGATCATTCCAGTAATTAATAAGGTTGATCTGCCCAGTGCTGATGTAGAGCGGGTTTCGAAGCAAATCGAAGATATTCTTGCAATTCCTGCGGAAGAAGCAATTCATGCCAGTGGAAAATCTGGTATTGGAGTAGATGAAATTTTAAAATCTGTAGTTTCCCGATTGCCTACTCCAAAGTGGAACGAACACCCCAAACCTCGTGCCCTGGTTTTTGATAGTCAGTATGATTCTTTCAAGGGAGTAATTTGCTATGTTCGGGTTTTTTCAGGAACATTTTCTAAGAATGGAAATCTTCTTTTAATGAGTGATGGAAGAAAGACTCAAATCAAGGAAATCGGAAAATTTTGCCCTCAACCAGTTCCTCTTGGTTCCTTGGGAGAAGGAGAGGTGGGATATGTTGTTACTGCAATAAGAGATGTTGCAGAGATAAAGATTGGTGACACTTTGACCTTGGTCGAAAACGAAGCCAAGGAGATGCTACCAGGATATAAAGAAGTAAGACCCATGGTTTTTAGTGGGCTTTATCCTTTGGACACGACCGATTACGAAAAACTAAAGAAAAGTGTTGGTAAATTGAGATTGAATGACGCAGCGTTCACTTTTCAATCTGAAACCTCAGTAGCCTTAGGCTTTGGTTTTCGTTGTGGTTTTCTGGGATTACTCCACATGGAAATTATTCAAGAACGATTGCGTAGAGAATACGATTTGGATCTTATATCTACTTATCCAAGCGTAGTCTACCGTGTCCACCTGACTACTGGCGTCACCCTTGAAGTAGATAATCCCTTGGATTTACCTGATACTACTGAAATCCTTAAGATTGAAGAGCCGACGATCTTAGCAAGGATCCATGCCCCTAACCATTGTATCGGTGACTTACTTGCCCTCGTTACCGAGAAAAGAGGTAATTGTAGTAATACCGAAACTATTGACGAAACACGAGTTGTGCTGACCTGCCACTTACCTTTGAATGAAATTTTGGTCGATTTTAATGATCGCCTCAAAAGTGTTACCCATGGCTATGGATCGATGGATTATGACATGGACGAATATGTAGA
>DEYT01000024.1:0-1247 GCA_002364975.1 Opitutia bacterium UBA3151
TTTTTTAAGGAGGATGGGGACCAATTCTCAGTGGTGATGAAAAAGAAGAGATAAAAAAGGCGATGGATTTCACCACCGCCTTTTAAATTTAGAAATCTGAATCGCCAATTAAGCAGACAAAGCTTCCTTGGTTGTCTTGATAATCATGGCTGCAATCTGGTAAGGATCACCATTGGATGCAGGACGACGATCTTCTAATCGTCCTTTCCAACCGTCTTGAATCGTACCCACAGGAATCCGGATGGAGGCACCACGATCAGATACACCGTAGCTGAACTTGTCAATCGACTGGGTTTCATGCAAACCAGTGAGGCGTTTATCATTGTCGGCACCATAGACTGAAATGTGACGCTCTATATTTTGACCAAATTCTTCACAGATTTTCTTGAAGAGTTCCTCTCCACCTTCATCGCGCATTGCCCCGTTGGAGAAATTAGCATGCATTCCCGAACCATTCCAATCACCAGCGATCGGTTTTGGATGTAAGTCGATGACGATATTATAATTCTCAGCGGTACGCTCTAAAAGGTAGCGAGCCAACCAAATTTGATCCCCAGCTGACTTGGCACCCTTGGCAAAGATTTGATACTCCCATTGTCCCATCATTACTTCGGCGTTGATACCTTCCACATTCAAGCCTGCTTCCAGACACAAATGCAAATGCTCGTCGACCAAGTCACGACCTTTAGTATTTTGAGTGCCGACAGAAGTGTAGTAAGGGCCCTGAGGTCCTGGGTATCCATCTTTTGGAAATCCAAGGGGAAGGTTGGTCTCCGTATCAATCAAAGTGTATTCTTGCTCGAAACCGAACCAGAAATCGTTGTCGTCATCATTTATCAAAGCTCTTCCATTGGACTCATGAGGGGTGCCATCTGGATTAAGTACCTCACACATAACTAACCAACCATTCCCTCCAAATCGATCTGGGTCTGGAATCACATAGACTGGTTGCAAGAGACAGTCCGAAGAATCCCCGGTAGCTTGCTCTGTAGAAGAACCGTCGAAAGACCATTGCTTCGCGTCCTCAAGCTTACCGCTGAAATCTTCAACGATCATCGTTTTACCTCGAAGGCTCTGGGTTGGCTTGTAGCCGTCGAGCCAGATGTATTCTAGTTTGTGCTTACTCATATGTGTAATTTTACGATTTGGGTGTATAGAACGAGGCGATTCGCCAAGTCACTGAAAGGGTAGATATTACAAGCTTCTAGCAAACAAAATGCCAAAGCATCTGCAAGCCCTTAAATTGA
>DEYT01000024.1:1586-6834 GCA_002364975.1 Opitutia bacterium UBA3151
TAAAATAAAACAACTTTTAGTTGTGGGTCGGATCCACCGGAGCTTCTACCAGAAGCCGAAGTTCCTGGCTCATTCCACCCACAATCTTCTTCCATGCTTCTTGCTGTTTTCCCATTTCGAGGAAAAGTTCATGATCCAAAGAGGAAACCAACCAGGCGGTTTCATCCAGTTCATCCTCGAGTTGTCCTGGGGACCAACCGGAATGGCCCAGAAAACAAGCAAGCTTAACATCATCGCTTTCCTTGGCCAACGAATCTACTTTTTCCAAATCGATACCAAAATACAATTTAAAGGAGGAGGATTCTTTCATCCATTCCCATGCGGCAACAATAATTTTGTCGGTTTCAACCGGTCCCCCTTCAAAGACCGGAATGGAACCGTATGGGTTTCCTTTGAATTGGTCATCAAGTTGCTCAAGGGTACGATTTAGAGGACGGTTTAAAATGACACCTATGGTTCCCGAATCTTCGGAATGAGCTGAAAGAAAGACGACCGACTTGTAGAAATTAGGATCCTTTAAGCTAGGATGAGAAAGGAGAATATTGCCTGAAAGACAAGTCTGGGTTTTATATCGGTGGGTTAAATTCAACTTAATTCTATCTCCGTTTCCAAACCATTCTGCAGAAAGTTAAAAAATGCAAGATTTTCTCTCAAAATCTTACCTTTTATGTTCATTCTTATCTCTTTCGTACTAGCCAGTGGATAGAAAATGAAACTTATCCTACCTCGGCAACTGCAGAGGCTTTGGACTTTTCCAATTCCTCCTCCTGAGATTCAGAGGCAACAACATCTTCCACTTCACCGGGAACAAGCGGAGGTGCGGTGGCTTCTGCGTCCCCCCATTGCTCATCATACATTGCTTTAAGGTGGGTGAAAACTTCGATGATCGAATCATCTTTTTCGATTTCAAATAACTTAAGGATAAGTTCCTTGTTGTTTCGAAGTTGGAGTCTTTTTCCCAAAGTCTCCATTCCCCGATAACTGTTAATGACATCTCTAGCTTCCTCTTGCTTTTCCAAGATTCTTTTTGCTTCCCGATAAGTAATACTCATTTTTTTTCCTCCATTTCAATTTATTTCAATTTTGTAACGCCGAGGAAATTAGAATCCCACCACGCACCACATCCTCTTAGATAGAAAAGCTTACTAGATTGTTCGATTAAAATCGAATAATTGTGAATAAGTTTTTGGACCGGGATTTTTTCAATGGTTTTTTTCAACCCCATTCAAGAGGTACAACCCCGACTTATTGAAGTAGAATTTGTCTATACGAAAGTAAATTGTCGTCTACTTTGATTGCTTTATTTTTGAGTTTTCTAAAATTTATCGAAACTCGAAGGCGATTATTTTGAACAACGGAACTCATTGCCAATCCTCTTTTTAAATATGAATCGCCTTGTCCGAAAACGACTAAACCACCCCTTTTCGCTAATTTCGAAGTATCCCAGTGATCAGAAACGGTTTTCAATGCAACGATGTAAATAATTTGCTTGTCTTGACGGGAAAGTTTTGCCGCATCTTCAAAAGATTCAGTAGTTTTAACATTTACTCTACGGCCTTGGACCTTCGCATCGCTTAATTCAATCAAAAATGAAAGCCTTTCCTTAAATAAACAATTGTCGGGACCCACAACCAAGATAACAACATTTTGATCGACCGGAGGAAGATGTTCGGGTAGCCAAGAAAAATGATGGATAGATCTCACTACGACCGCCGCCTCCAGGTTGACCACCCTCAAATCAGCCTTACTCGGCTTGATGGTATTGCTCCCTTCCACCGTTGAGCTTAAAAAGTAAGGGAATATCATAAGACCAAACCAGAAAACCCGGGAAGCCCGAAGTAGTTTAAGTAGTTTATTACCTTGTACTCTCATCCTAAAACTTCTTGTAAAGGGTGAGGAGGAAAGTTCTTTCAACCCGGGCAGGTTCCACATCAACCCCGGGATACATGGTCTCAAGGTGATAGGGTTCCAATAAATCTCTTCCAAACAAACCGATTTCCCAATCCTGCCTAGGTCGCCAGACTAATCCTAGATCTAAACGCAAGTGCGAAGGAATCGTAATTGGGTTGTAGTCAGATGGGATTTGAGTCTCATCCGCATAAAATAAACTTTGGGTGAAGGAAAGGTTATCGGAGTATTTGAATAAAGACCTCAAACTTGCGGTTTGCTCGGGGAAATCAAATTCCCGAACTCCTTCGACTTTGCCTCGAGCCAGCGAATATCCACCTCGAAGTCTCCAAAATTTGGAAACTTCCCAGTCGATGGACAATTCGCCCCCGTAAGACTTTGCATCCTTTGCTTCATATGCATTCACGGAGGTCAAACTGGTCGCTGCCAAGACTGCATCTTTCGAATCATAATAATAACTGGAGAGTTCGAGCAGAAAATTTTCATTGGGACGGTTACGCCAACCCATTTCATAGGAATCAATTTCTTCACGGTCCAGGGATTCACCCCCAGCGAAAGGCTTGTTAGCCCAAACTCCAAAAGTAGGATTCAAAGGAGTAGCACCTGAAGGATACCAAATTCTCCCTGGATTAAGAACGGTGTACCTCTCACGCAGAGAAGGCTGTCGGTGGGCTTTTGAATAGCCGAGCCAAAAAACATTAGAACCATTGGGATTCCATGAACTCCTAATTCCTGGCTGAATCCCACTTCCAGTAAGATCATTTTCTTCGAATTTAGTACCAACGGAAAGTACTATTTCCTCGGTAAGATGAATGGAATCCTGAACATAGGCAGTTAAACGATTGAATTCGGTAAAATCCTGGTCGTACTCCAAAATTGCAGGGGATGAAGGCAGCAAGGTCAACGTTTCCAAATCTACAGTCGGAGTAAGACCAAAATCAAAGGGCTCTAATGGAGTTGATTGCACATCCAAATTAGTTCTTCGGTAACCCAGACCAAAGGAAACGCGATGCGAGTCACCAATGGGTTGGTTGGCATCAAAAGCCAAATCCAATTGATTCTGCTCCCACTCGAAACCAAGGTGACCCATATTGATATCAGTCTTTTCAAAAGCACTGGTCAGGGACCATTCGAGGTCAGATTCGGTAATGCCATCCAGCTTAGAAACAATATGGCCAGAATCATTGGTCATCTCGCCATACCGCTGAAAACGGGAAATTTCTCCAGTTAATAAAGCCGGGTATGAAATCGTTCCATCTGGAGCAGACCAAAAACTAGTAGCTGTGGGCAATTTGGATGGATCCACATACAAGGGATGAAAAGAGGAAAGCAAAGAACCTTGCCGTGCATAGTCCAGGGGTACTAAGGCACTGGAAAGAGTTTCGGAATAAAAAAGACGATTTGAGAAATCCAAAACATGTTCCAGCCTTCTAGTCGCTCCACCACCCGCTATGTAAAAGTTCAAATCGCTGGCCCATTCCTTGTCATACCTAAATCCAAATTTTCGAAGGTATCCGTCATCTCTCGCCGCCCTACCCGAATCAAGAGTTCCCTCGGCATATTCTTGGTCCCGAATCCAAACTCGATAAAAGCTATCCTCGGAAACCTGACCGCCATGGACATAATCCCCCATAAAGGTGCCATCATCTTGAACTAAAAATCGAACCGAGTCACCCTGGGTATCTCCCGAATGCTTGGTCACCAGATTAATTACACCGTTTACAGCATTTGTTCCCCAAATTGATGCACCCGGTCCGCGTATGACTTCAATTCGGTCGATTACCGCAATAGGATAATCATCGACGGAGTAATTGGCACTTCCAAGCATAAGTTGAGTAACTTCCCTTCCACCGATTTTACCCAAAAACTTTTGGGTCGAAAATCCACTAAAATTTCGCATCGAAGCAAAGTTGTCATAGGAAAGGCCACGACTAACATGCATTCCGGGTACTCCTCGCAAGGCTTCGACCGTATTCGCATAGCCATATAGAGTAATGTCATCCGGGTGAATCACATGAACGGAAGCTGGATTTCGCCAATACTCTTGATCGTACCCAAGCACTCCCTGAATTGATACCTTGGACAAATTTCTAAAATCCAGAGAAACCAGTTTTTTTAACTCCGCCTTCTCGAAGGGGCTAAGTTCATCCCCACCTTGATCCTCCTTGCAAAATAAAGGGTTGAAAGAAACAACTGCGCAAGTAAAAAGCAGGAAAAAGATATAAAGAGGCAACTTTATATAGTACAAAAAGTTCAAACCTTTTTCCAGGAGATGCATTGGGCAAATTTATATATACGGGCTAGTTTTTTTTATTTCCTACAATCTCGACTACGCTTTTTAGATTTGCAATCTTAGAACTTAGTTTTGGTGAGGTACGACGGAAATATTGATCACTTAAAATTAATTTAACCCGATTTCTTTCAGAGACAAAGGCAACATCCCCACCTTTTGTGGTAACAAATTGTCGACCAAAACCAAAAACCACCGCACTGGGGCAAAGGTTTCTTATTTCCTGTGGGCTAAGGACGCTTTTTCGCATCAAGAAGACAACTTGATAACCTTTTATGAGTTTAGATTTTATTAGTTTTTGATCCCGAGATTCAATGTGTTCAAATTCAACTGGTTTACCTCCAACCTCAACATTACTTTGAGAGATGAGGTATTCTAAGGATGCCACAAATCCATTTTTTTCTTGGCCAAGTACTAAAATCTTTGGAGATTCATCTTTTTCCGGTAAATGTTCCTCACTCCAAGTGGTAAAGTTAACCAAGTGGGTAAGGTATGTCGCTTGCACTCTCGCTTCCCTTCTTTGTTGTTCAATAGTGGATGCTTCCACTTTGAAATTCATGCTCATTCCGAGAGTAAAAACGAACGCCCAAAGAATCATCCTCCTAAAGAGGTTAAAACTTAATCTGTTCTTCTCGAAAATCACCATCATTAGAAATCCTTGGAGATACTAAGGAGGAAGGTTCGCTCGACTTTGCCTGGTTCCACATCAAGGTCGTTGTACATATTTTCGGGATGATCAGGGTCTAATAAATCCCGGCCAAAAAGCCCAATTTCCCAATTATCCTTAGGCCGCCAAACCAGACCAAGGTCTAACCTGAGATAGTCATCAATAGGAATTTCATTGTAGGCGGATGGAATAATTCGATCATCCGTGTAATAGATATTCTTAGAGAAAATCAGGTTGTCTCGAATTTTTAAATGGGAAGAAAGGTTTGCCATCGACTCTGGGAAATCAACTTGAATCTCTCCGTCTTTCTTTCCTCTGGAAAAGGAATATCCACCTTTGAGATGCCAAGTGTCAGAAGCACGGTAATCAAAAGTAAGTTCCCC
>DEYT01000151.1 GCA_002364975.1 Opitutia bacterium UBA3151
GTCGGTTACATCATAACCAGCCTCAGTTGGTTTAATACTTTCGTTATGCCACTTCCCAAAATGAGCGGTCATGTAACTGGGATTCGCTTTCTTTAAAGCCTGTGGGATGGTAATTTGACCCAAGTATTGCTTCTGGGCTTCCACCGCGGAAAGTACGGTGTACCTCAACCGACTAGGCGTCATTCCATGGAGTAGACTATTTCTTGACGGAGCACACAAAGCGGAGGGAGAGTAGCAGGATGACAGGACCATGCCTTCGCGGGCCAACCTTTCTACATTCGGAGTTCGGTTAAAATCACTCCGCGTATCCTCGTGCCCTTGAATCATTTCAACCGAAGTCTCGGCCCAACCGAGATCATCCATGTATACCAGCACAAAGTTCGGAGATTTGGCTGCTTTTAAGATGCAAGGGAGTGCCAAAATTGCTACCCATGTTTTAAAAAGGCGGACATTATAAGAAAAAGGATTAAATAAATTTTCCATAATTTTTAATCAGGGTCACCAAGCTTATTATTTGTAGGCAAAAAGTTGAAATGGTTTAACTGTCGGGCAGATCATTGGCTTCAAGGTCCCCAAGAACATATTGAATTCCGCGGAGATAATGCTCCACGATCTTTGGGTTCCAATAGGCAGATTCATTGTGTCCAAAGGTGGCATAGAACACACGACCTTTCCCTGCTTTCTTACACCAAGAGGTAGGGTGATCCCGTTTCAAATCGAGCGGTACCTTAGCGGGGTTAGGCTCACCCGGCTTCCGTTCCGCTTCGGGAGGGACAGTTTTTATTTTACCGTTGTTGTTATGGGTGTTCTGCCTCGCTGAAAGATCAATGCATGTCAGGGTGTGGAAGTTACCTTTTTTATAAGGATGAACCTGCCGGTACAGTTCATCATTAATGTCAAATCCCTCTCCGTGAAAACAGAGGTTTAAGGCATGCCTCGGATCATAGTTTCGTATCCTCCAAGTACCCGTTTTTCCCCAGGGGTGGCCGCCAAATGCACCACCCCATAGCTGCGAATACTCTGGCCACTTATCTTTTCCACCGTCAGTGGCGGCATGGCATCCGAATAAGCCGCCGCCATCATATACGAAATTAAGAAAAGCCTCACGGTTTTCGCCTTTGAAGCCCCCGTGCACGCTAGTGGCGTTCAATACCGCAATCGCATCAAACTGCTTTAGATAAGCTGAAGTCCACTGGGCTGAATCATTATTAATGGTCAGGGCAAAAGCACCGGTTTTGTGCTCGATCAACTTTAGCATTTCTTCGCCGATCAAGCGGGAGTTATGCTTGAAACCGTGGCTTAGGCTATAAGTTAAGAGCTTCCGGCTTTTCCTGGGTTCTGCAGGTAACTTTACTGGAATCGCGGACTCGACCTTTTTTAATTCCTCCTCTGTTGGGGGTACCCAACCTCCTTTGGGTGCAGACGGATCCCGCTCCCCTTTTGCCCCCCATAAAAACGAAGCCATGAAGTAGCCCAATACAAAGAAAGGATGGTTTGATCTCATGAATATATATTATCCCTAGCGGGTGGGCATATTCAATTCGGCCAAGGTAAATGCAGTCGTTCGCTTTTTATTCCAACCCCGTACTCTTTCGATGTCATTGGGGTGAACGGGAGATCCGCTATTTCCCCATGACCGGCGTATGTAGGTCATAACCGAGGCAATCCACTCGTTGTCATAAGCCTCCATAGGAGCCATTACGCCTCCATAAGTGATCCCATCAATTGGACCGGTCATTCCCTTAAGGATAATCTCGGCAAAATAACGATTGTTTCTTTCATTCACTCGGGGAGATCCCGCCAAAGCAGGAGCCAGCATACTGTGATTTTGAGGTTCCGGCATGTTCACGCCCTGTCCTTCTGGACCATGGCAAGATGCACAGAGACCTTGATAAATTTCTCTCCCCTTGTTGAACCGAACCAACTCCGATTCCGATAAGGGAGGAAGGGCCTTCTGCAACTTGAACTTTGGATCGCCAGGCCAAGTAAGAAGGTCATACAGAATCGCCAAGCTGTATTCTGGAACCCCTGCTTCTTCCATCATCGTCAAACCGGAAGGTTTACTTTTACAGTGAATTAAATCTCTGGAAACAGACCTCCCTCCTTGGGTACCTATTCGAAATCCCTCCAGCACCGAAGCACGAAACCCGGATTGAGTTTGTGCGGTAAAATCAAGCAGAGCGGTGAAGGAAGCCTCCTGATCAGCCAAGGCAAAACAAGCAAAAGCAAGGTGCTGAGGAAGCGGGTGACCATCTTGAAACCGAGTTTCTTTACTGAGCAGATCTAATGCTGGAATGTATTCAGCCGGATTCAGGGCAACCATGAATGCTTTGGCGGTAATTTCCTCATCCAAGAACTTTCCCGCGGCATGGATGACACGTTCGATGTGTCTCATACGAATCGTGTGTGCTTTCGCTTGTTTTTGGTAAAAACTTAGGGACAATAAACGCTGGGATGCTACATCCAAGTCATCATCCGGCAAAGACCGCCCCATCGCGTCAAGCAGGGCATCCGAAGCTTGGCCTATGAGCAAGCGTTCCCCGGCAACCCGTAAGGCTGCCAGCCGAACCTCCATATCCTTGTCGGAAATCGCTTGCAACACCAAGGACTCGTCCCAAACGCCCATTCCGTCCAGGGTCCAAAGGGCATGAGCACGGGCCAAGCCGTTTTCTGCCTGTTTCACCATCTTCTTTAAAAGGGGGATCGCGTTCACCTCCTTGCGCAAAACCAGAAGTTTTTGAGCTTCGTCCCGCCACCATCCGTTCGGATGCCTCAGAGCCTCGACTAATTCCTTGGCATCTGAATCTCCTAATTTAGGTAGCGGACCAGGTGCAATTCCTTTGCGTACCAGTCGATAAATTCGCCCTTTGCCGACATTCTTTTCCAGCCCGCGACGCAGGATTTCCTTGCGCAAATAACTCCCCTCCCTGGTCCAATTACCATGTTGAATAATACCCCGATACATATCTATAAAATACAGAGTTCCGTCCGGACCCGTGTAGGAATTGACAGGTCGGAAATTCGCATCAGTGGAAGCAATGAATTCGAGCCTTTGCTTCTCCATTCGGTTATGAAGGGTGATCATGCCTTGCTCATACTCGACATCCGAGCATCGGATCATCCGTCCCACGGGTTCGCAAACCCAGTAGGTACCCTTCAAGTCATCTCCGAGACGATCTCCCCTGAAAATGGTCTGCCCGCAAGCCCCGGTGAATCGCTGGATTGATCGATCATCCGATCTCCATCCTCCCCCACCTTGCATATCAGCGGTTCCCTGAATCGGCCAAGTGATTCCATATCCTTCACCCAGCTTTACTCGCTCGAACAAATGCCTGTACTTGTTTGCAAAGCTAAGATCACCGAGATATTTTCCAGGGAAAATGGTCGCCAATCCCGGTTCGCTATTTTTGGTGGCGATGCTTTCACCCCGGTCATTTACCGTCTGGCCCCACTGCCCGGAAAAGACTGCCTTTCTCTCTTCAATCTTCTGATCCCGATATCGGAAAATAACGGAGCTCTTGGTGTTGTATATCCAATTATCCATGGTCCACTGCAAGCCATTAATTTTATGCTCCACATTCCCAGATTCTTTCCTACTAAAATTCTCATAAATGCTGATTTTGGTATCTGCCGTTCCATCTCCATTGGTGTCTTCACACAACCAAAGATGGGGCGGTTCTCCAATCAGAACTTTGTTGTCAAGTGTAAGAATTGCACGGGGCAAAACCAGATTATCCAGATAGGTGGTCGCTTGATCCATACGCCCGTCCCCATCCAAATCGACTAGTTTCACCACACGACTGACCGGTTCCAACTCACCACTCATATCAATGTCCTGCATGTAGGTCCGCATTTCCGCAACATAGAGCTCCCCGTTTGGGCCCCAAGCCATGCAGACTGGTTCCTCGATCATGGGTTCGGAAGCAACGAGTTCGATTTTAAAACCATCGGGAACCCAAATTTTAGAAAGAGATTCTTCTGGTGAAAATGTAGAGGATGGAGGGTCGGGATCTATATCAATTTCGGAGCGGTCCTCAGCACCCACTTGAAAGCAAAAGACACATAAAGCTTTGATAAAAAGCAACAAGCTTAAGGGAAAACCATAGACTGGATGTAGAGGATTTAGCACAAACTTATGATAAATTTTTTTTAAACATCAACTACACACAAAATATCAAACAATCAATTTTTTAAGACAAAGAAATTTCTCCTATTTATACTTCAACCTTGGGAATCTTTACTATTTCAAAGATGCCATTCAAGTAGGCACCGAGAGAAAAGAGAATTTTGACCTCTGTCCAAGTACCTTAGTGTTCGGAATTCGGGTGGAACTGATCGGTACAAAACGGGAAAGCAAGCATCTTCCCTTCACCAAATAAGTTTGCATT
>DEYT01000029.1 GCA_002364975.1 Opitutia bacterium UBA3151
GAAACAAAGGAAGAAGTCAAAGAGGAAGAACCTGTGGCAGAGGCAAATGCGGAAGCTGCGGAAAAACCTAAGGCAGAGGCAAAAGAAGAAATTTCAGAGGTTAACCCGGACGATGTGAAGGAAGAAAAGGAGGGGGAATCTTAACCCCATTCTATTTCTTTTCTTTCCCATTATGTTTTCACTAAGTAACCATGATTCGCATGATGAGCCCAGCTTTGCGTTTCGACGTCTTGTCACTTTTTCCAAAGTCAGTGGATGGCTTTGCTGAAGAAAGTATTCTTGGAAAGGCAGTAGAACAAGGAATTATAGAAATCAATGCCCTTGATATACGGCGATGGGCAAAAGGAAAACACAGAGAAACGGACGATCGTCCTTTTGGTGGTGGAGCTGGCATGGTGCTGAAGCCAGAACCCATATTTGAGGCTATTGAAGAAGTCTCGACCGAGCATACCAAAGTTATTTTTGCTACTCCAGACGGTGAACCTTTTAACACTGATATTGCCAAGGAGTTATCAAGAGAATCTCATCTTGTTTTTTTAAGTGGCCATTATGAAGGTGTCGACCAAAGGGTAAGAGATCATTTGATTCACCGAGAAATTAGTATTGGTGATTATGTCATTACCAACGGTACCTTGGCTTCTGCTGTCATGATCGATGGGATAGCACGTCATATCCCAGGAGTGCTCGGGGATCCCGAATCACTTCTTGAGGAGTCCTTTGAGGGTAACGAATTATCACACCCTCAATATACTCGTCCGAATGATTTTAGAGGTTTGAAAGTTCCCGAGATCCTTCTTTCTGGAAATCATGAAGAGATTACCAAATGGAGGCAAGCACAGCGCTCCCTCAAAACCCAAAGAATCCGTCCCGATTTATTGAATACTGAATCTAAAAATTAACTGAGAAGAATTATGAATAACCAACTGCTCGACGAAATTACAAACGAATATTTGAAAGAACGTGAACCTTTTAAGGTTGGAGACGGGGTTAATGTACATGTAAGAGTTAGAGAAGGTGGAAAAGAACGGATCCAGATATTTAAAGGAATTGTTATTGCTCGCAAAGGTTCGGGTATTCATGAAACTTTTACCGTTCGCCGTATTGCATCCGGAGTTGGAGTAGAAAGAGTCTTTCCTGTGCATTCTCCACTTATCGACAAAGTGGAAGTTGATCGAGAGAGTGTTACCATGAGAGCAAGAATGTATTACCTTAGGGACCGCATTGGTAAAGAAGCCATTAAGGTGAAGGAAAAACGCCTTTTTGAAGCCAAGAAAAAAGCCAAGTAAATCTTCGGTTTCTTCTTCTTCGGAGTAATTTAAGAAGTTGAAAACCTAACTTGTTCTAAGAAGGTTTAGCCTTTTGGGACTCAAGAAAGCATCCAATAACTTTCTACCATGAGCAAAGGTGAGTTGAGCATCCTTTGCTGAAAGAACTTCATTGTAGATGGAATAAAGCTTCTTGCCGTACTCAATTTGAGAAAATTGGAGCTTAACTGCCTTTTGGTTCCGTTCAACAACATCGCCAGTGGGCAGATTCAAAGGGATTTGTTCCCTGATTCTATCTGCTTCGATTTTTGAACCACTTAGCTTAGTTAAAATTTGTTTCTGCAAACACTCATCTAACCGACCAAAATCCACTTTTCCATTTTGCACTATGGAATGGTAAGCTTGATCCACACCGTTTTTGGGTAGGACAACTTCATAACTCTGGTAAAAACCCTCCAAGTTTTTTTGAATGGATGTTCTTAATTTTTTGGGTTTATCTAAAAAGTCGAGACTAACCTCGCACCTTGAATAAAGATTTTGGAGGTTGATTCCAAGATTTTCAAAATCTTTGGTTATCTCTGGAATATTGCGACCGCAAAGCCCCTTACCGAATGTCCATGGCTCGAGAAATCCAAGCCCAAATCCTTCCGCTATACTTGTGCTCACAATCGCTTCTGCATGAGCGACCATATCTAAAAAAGATGCGGTGCTTTTCTCACCAAGACCATAGGTTAAGTTTAAGTTAAGCTCGGAGGTAAATTGTTTCCATTGATTAAATTCTCTTTGAAAATTTGGGTTCGTTGGACCAAGGCTGTTGGCAAAATACTTTTCTGGATGAACCAGAGAAAGAAGCGCTAATTCACCCAGGTTTTTTCGGCGAACAGCACGGACTGGGTATAGAAAGAGGTTTTCGGGTAAGGATGGAACCTTCCGATGGACAAGATTTTCATCGTAATCTGGGATTGCATTGGCAAGAAGATGGGCTTTGCTCGGCGAATCCTCCAGCATTTTTTGAAGGTAAGAAAGGTCTCGGTGATTAAGGGCTGCATAATGAATTCCAGAGGTACTTGGATAAAGAAACTGATAGCTTTCTGACAAGGCTTTGTAATTTCCCGGCCTTCCATCTTCCGCGAAGTCATGAGGGTGTAGCAACATGCGGGCTCCCTTTTGAGCTAGTTTTGCAAGAGCGAGGGGCAAGGCAGGATTTTTCCCTAAGGAATGGTTGTGGATATGCCAAATATCAGGAACTGAACCCAATGCCATTTGGGCAACATCTTCCATTTCTTTAGACAAGGTTTCAGCTCGGACTGCGTTTTCTGGAGTTGTGTAATCAAGACCTTGAACCAGATAAGCATTGGAGATGCCGGAGCCTTTATACTGACGACCACTAAGAACAACCGCTTCAATTTCAATGCCGGCATCTTTCCACGCCTGCAAAGTGTTCTCGATCACACGAGTCACTCCACCTGGTTCGAGGTGGTAATGAACAATCGCAACTTTCATCGATAAAATTCGATGTTATAACTTTCGTTTATTGGTTCCGGTTCCGGTAACCTTCAATATCAATCATCGGAGGTCTTTCTTCTTCAATGACTTCTTGAATGACCTGATTGTAAAACCCCTCATCAACCTCAAATCTTCGGTAAAAAGTTTCCATGTTTGGCATCTGGTCAATCTTACCTTGAGCATGCAAGCGATTGAAAAAGGTTTGCAAGATTCCAAAGCTCATTTTGCCGAGGGCGTTTGTTGTTTGATTACGATGAACTCGTCGATCCAAGTCGGTCTGGGCAAAAGCCTCCAATCCAAATTTCTCGTAGAGATCAAGCAGGTGTGAAGTTTCAACCCCGTAGCCTATCGGAAACGGAATGACTTCAAGAACCTCGCGGCGAGCCGCATACTCACCTGATAAAGGTTGTACAATGTTAGTAAGTTCTGGATAAAATAGGGAGAACAAAGGGCGAATCAAAATCTCAGTTACTCTTCCCCCTCCACTTGAGCGTAAACCAGAGGAATAGTTGAGGGGACGGTCGTAGAAAGCCTTTACATATTGCACCTCATCTTTTCGAATAAGAGGAGCTATTAATCCATAAACAAATCGAGGATGAATATTTGAAATATCCGCGTCGACATAGCAGATTATATCCCCTTTCAATTGATGAATCGCTTTCCATAGGTTTTCACCTTTACCTCTTTTATCCCCCACTTCTGGTAAAATATCCGAGGCGAGGTAGACATCAGCTCCAAAATTGCTGGCAACCTCTAAGGTTTTATCAGTAGAACCAGAATCAATCACTGCAAATTCGTCAATTAAAGGGTAGCGTTCCATCAATTCCGAGCGAAGAATCAATACCTCCTTACCAATGGTTTTTTCTTCATTTAGGGTTGGAATACAAAGTGAAATTTTAAGCCCTTTCTTTTCCTTTTCTTCCACTAGTTTAAGAATGTCCCAAAATTCTCCATGGTGGAAAGTATTCTCCTCTAGCCATTTTTGATTATTTCCAGTCACGATTCGCAAAGTCCTTGGTCAATCGCACGCAAAAGGGTGATCATTTGAGCAATGCCTGAATAAAGCGGCTCGAGTTTAATAGATTCGTTGGCTTCTCGCAAATTTTCAGCTTGGGTCAAACCTAGTGTGACTCCTGGATGACCCGCTAAAATGATCGAGTTGAGATCGCCCGTAGATGGGTCAACAGCCGGGGTTATTCCTGCCTCACTCATAATGCTTCTGGTTGTTTTTACCAAAGGGTGGGTGAAGGGGATTCCACAGTTTTGTCTTTTGGCTACCACCTCCATTTTTACTTCAAGTCCAGTCTCCAAAGAATACTGTTCACACAATTCGTTTACCTGTGCTTCCATTTCTTCGACAACTTCATCCCCTTCGCTCGAAATCTCAAATCGGAGAATTCCACTCTTTGGAGAAGTGTTAAAACTCGATCCTGAATGAATTTCTCCAAAAACCATTTTGGTCTTGGGTTCTTTGGGAACCGGTATCTCCATTACTTTGCTTACCAGACGAGTGAGGTGAGAAATTGCTCCTGCAGCCCCAAAACGGTTCCAGTCATAATTACTAGGCAAGCAAAGATTGATTTGGCCCCGTAATGCCCCAAGGCCAGAGTAGCTAAGCCTTCCCTGTTCCGCACCTTCAACACAAATACCAGCACGAATGGGTCGTTGTTTGGTTTCTAGGAAACCGCGTGAGCCCTCTAAGTTGGCGACACCTAAGCTCTTGGTATTGATCAAAAGCAAAATATCATCCTTTAATTGAATCCCAAGTTTATCGAGCAATTTAGGCAGTCCCACAATCGCGGCCATTCCAATTGCATTATCCGCAATACCAGGACCTGAAATTGAGTCGGAGCCCACATTTAGAACATGCCTCACTTCTGGACCAAATACTGAATCCGCATGGGCCATAACCAAAATGGTAGAATTACCAACTTTTCCAGGTAAAATTCCAGAAGCGTTCCCAAATTCATCAATTTCCGGATTATCCAATCCGTTTTCACGAAAGCGATCCAGTGCTAATCGTACGCGTTCTTCTTCTCCAAAAGTGGGAGCAGGAATCTCTCCAAGCAATACAGCATCAGTCAGGTAGGTTTCACGATTTTCTCGCAAACTTTTAATCAAAGAAGGAATATCCTTCAGTAAAGATTCTAAGGTCATGCCCCCCGCCATACTTTGAATAGTCATTCCTCTCGAATTACGAAAATCTCGGGCAAGAAGCCACGTTAAATTTTAATTCTTTTTTTATTGGTTGAAAAAAGGGCAGGTATCCTGCATCACCCAGAGAGTAAAGTGTTTCATCTAATTTTTTAAATCATGTCTAAAAATATAGGATTTATTTCCACTCGATTTGCCGGTCAAGATGGTGTTTCCTTAGAAAGTGCTAAATGGGCTGAAGTACTCTGGGAGGATAGACATGTTAGTTTTTGGTACAGTGGTGAGAGTGATCGGAACCCTGATATTAGCTTTGTTGTTCCCGAAGCCTACTTTGGTTTTTCAGAAAACAAATGGATAAATCAAAGGATCTGGGGAGCTGGAAAACGAGATAGGTTTGTAACAGAGAGAATTCGAGCATTGGCTGACTACCTCAAGTGCACTCTATATCGTTTCGTTGAGAAATACAGCATCGATATTCTCATTCCACAAAACTGTTTAGCAATCCCCATGCACTTACCCTTGGGAATTGCAGTGACAGAATTTCTCTCTGAAACCCGAATTCCTGCGATTGCCCATCACCATGATTTCTTTTGGGAACGCACTCGCTTTTCAGTCAATTCAGTTCCTGAATATCTTGATATGTCTTTCCCGCCCACGCTTCCAAATATGAGAGATGTGGTCATCAACCAAGAGGCACAGGAGCAACTTGCTTTACGTAAGGGCTCTTCCTCGCTGGTCATTCCCAATGTTTTTGATTTCGATAATCCTCCCGATCAGCTCGATGGGTATGCTTCAGATGTCCGTTCCGAACTTGGTTTAGAAGAAGATGATTTTTTTATCTTGCAGCCAACTCGGGTGGTGCCACGCAAAGGAATTGAGCAAGCGATTAAGTTAGTAAGCCTACTCAAGGATCCAAAATGTAAGTTGGTTATTTCTCACGAAGCGGGAGATGAGGGCTATGAGTATCTTGGCATGCTTGAACAACTAGCCAAGGAGGAAGAGGTTGATATGCGAGTGGTTGCTCATCGAGTTGGAGAGGTCCGGCAACGAGACTCGGAGGGACGAAAGATATATACGCTTTGGGATCTCTATCATCATGCAGACTTCGTTACTTATCCGAGCACTTACGAGGGGTTTGGTAATGCACTGCTTGAAGCAATCTATTTTCGAAAGCCAGTCCTTATAAATCGCTACTCAATTTTTGTTCGCGATATTGAGCCAAAGGGATTCAGGCTGTTGACCATAGATGGATTCATAACCCCTTCAATTTCTAAGAGAGTCGAACAAATTCTTCACGATTCCCAACTTCGAGAGGAAATTGTGAGCCACAATTATGAAGTAGCTCGCCAGTTTTATTCTTATTCCGTTGTGCGTGGCAACCTTCGTGCATTCATTGCCAGCCTAACCGGTTACTGATCCATGAACCCAACCATAAATAATTCCGTTATCAAGCATGTTTCATCTGCCAAGCTAAAAACTATTCGTAAGCGTTTAGCCCGACTTTATGGTGTAAGTCAGGCGGACGCACTTCTTGAGCGTTTTTATCTCATGGTTGGTCGTTATGGTGTAGGAGTAGATTCAAGCAGGAAGAATCAAGAATTAACCCAACGAGATACGATGTTGATTACTTATGCGGATATGGTTTACGAGGATGAAGGCCATCCCTTAAATTCCTTGCGGGATTTTTGTACCGCTCGTCTAAAAGGAGCATTTTCGACTATTCATATCCTTCCTTTTTACCCTTGGACTTCTGATGATGGATTTTCGGTGGTTGATTATCGGGAAGTCGACTCCCGCTACGGATCATGGGAAGATGTGAGTAAGCTTTCCGAAGAATTTGAACTTATGTTTGATCTTGTTCTCAATCATTGCTCTTCAAAGAGTCCATGGTTTAAGGATTGGGTATCAGGGGTCGAGCCAGGAAGAAACTACATTATGGAGGTAGATGAAAAAATGGATTTATCCATCGTTGTTCGGCCTCGGGCTACGCCTCTGCTTACCCCTTATCAGACACGAGAAGGTGAGCGATTTGTTTGGACTACATTCAGTGCTGATCAAGTTGATCTTGATTGGACCAGTCCGGATCTTCTTTTTGAATTTCTTGATATTATACTTTACTATATTTCGATTGGTTGCCGGATACTTCGGCTTGATGCAGTGGCTTTTCTTTGGAAAAAAATTGGTACAAATTGCCTGCACCTTCCTGAGACTCATCAGGTTATCAAATTAATTCGGAACTTTTTAGAGGTAGTGTCCCCAGAAGTTGTCATTTTAACTGAAACCAATGTGCCTCATGAAGAAAATATTTCATATTTCGGAAGAGGAGACGAAGCACATGCGGTTTATCAGTTTTCCCTTCCTCCACTGCTCCTGCATGGATTATTGAGTGGGACTGCTTCTCATCTTACTGACTGGGCAAAGAATTTGGCAGCACCGCCCAAAGGTTGTCATTTTTTGAATTTCACTGCGAGCCATGACGGGATTGGAGTTCGTCCATTGGAGGGGATTCTACCTCAAACTGAAGTGTTAAGTTTGGCTGAGGAAATCCGCAAAAAAGGTGGCTTTGTATCGATGCGAAAATTAGAAAATGGAACAGAAAGTCCTTATGAATTGAATTCTACTTATCTTTCCGCACTTGCTGATCCAGAGAATGTAGAGCTTGGGCAAGCTCGTTTCCTCTGTTCCCAAGCTGTTGCTTTATCTATGAAAGGAATACCTGCGGTCTACTTTCATTCACTTTGCGGAACGCCAAATTTTCTCGATGGTGTAAAAGAGACCGGTCAAAATCGAACGATTAACCGGAGGAAGTGGAAACTTTCCGAGTTGGAAGATACCCTTAGAGATGATACCTCATCCTCGGGGGAAATCTTTGCTTGGTATACCCGAACTTTACGAAGCCGATCTGCATGCCCTGCCTTTCACCCAGATGCTCCGCAAACCGTTCATGAACTTGGGCCTTCTTTTTTTGCCCTTGAAAGAAAATCAATCGACCAAACTTTGACCGTCTTTTGTTTGTTTAATTTTACTGCCGAAGTCTGCAGTGTATCCTCAATGGATGTATTCAAGAGCATTTTTCCAGAGGGAAAGGCGCGTGATTTGATTGGTGGGGGTGAGGTGGTTTGGGGTAAAGACCCTTTGACTTTACGTCCTTACCAAGCTCTGTGGTTATCAACGAATTGAACCTTTTGCTATTAGAAAAAAAGGTTTCGAGCTTTTGCATCCAAAATAGTGATCCTAAGGCCAATCACTTGGTCAATGTTCTCCGAGTGAAAACGGGCGATCTAATCGATCTTGCAGCTAAGAACGGCCCTAAAGGTAAAGGATTGGTACATTTGGCATCCAATGGTGATATTAAACTCCACATCGATTGGCTTCCGGATCATAAACCAGATTTTTATCCGATTTCTTTGGTCGTTGGAATGGCAAGACCTCAAACTTGCCGAAAGATTTTGGACCAAGCTACTTCATTAGGAGTGGATTCCCTTTATTTTTTTGATGCTGATAAAAGTGAGCCCTCCTACCGTAAAAGCGTACTTTGGTCAGGGGAGGAGTGGAGCAGGAAAATCGTGGAAGGAGTGGAGCAAGCATTTTCGAGTTTTGTACCTGAATGTAAATTATATCCAAATCTTGAGTCTGCCCTTTCTAAAGAAAAGGCGAGTGATCTTGGCATTTCTAAAATTGCCCTCGATAATTACGAAGGGAAACATGCTCTAAGATCCTATACTACTTGTTCTACGAAGCGAATTTCCCTGTGTATCGGACCTGAACGTGGATGGTCACCTAGAGAAAGAAAAATTCTCCAGGATTATGAATTCCCGCTTTTCCACCTTGGTCCGCGTGTCCTACGGGTGGAGACTGCAGTTGTCGGGTCCTTATGTATGCTTGCAAGCACTTATTGGCCAAAGGCAGAGAATTCGGGGGTATAAAAGCGATAGTTTGGAGTTCCTGCTTTTTCTTTTCCTAGGACTTTTAAAAGTTCCCAATTTTCAAAACTTGAAACTTCCTCCATGGGAGCTTCGTGAACCAAAATGGTATCTTGATGGACGAAATTATGAGTGATTAAAAAATCAAAGACGCTATTTCCAATTTTCGGGAATTCTTTGTAAGGCGGGTCTAGGAAGATAATGTCATAAGTATTTTCTCTTTTCCTTAGGAATTCAATCACATCTCGATTCGAAAAGGATGCGGCCTTCTCAATTAAACGGGCACTTTTTCTGACCTTCTCAAAATTTCGTTTTAAATCACTGAAGATTCTACCGTTATTCTCTACGAAGTGAACAAATTTTGCTCCGCGGCTCAAGGCTTCCAGTCCGTAGGAACCACTGCCTGCAAACAAATCTAAAACTAGGGCTTCGCTCAAGCTTTCGCTTATAGAGGAAAACAAACGCTCCCGATTCGCTTCCGTGGCTGGTCTGAGCAGTTTTGACTTGGTAACCTTTAGGGTAATGCCGCGAGCAAGCCCTCCGCTTATACGTATCATCTTAGGCTATTCATGTTTTACTTGTTTATTGCTCATTCTTGCATGGCCCGAGAGAGTTTGCCAAGCAAGCCCTTTTTGTTAGTGATAATGATTCATGGTTCGGAAATTGAGAGCATTTAATGAGTTTGAATCTCTGATTCAAGTGGGGGACTTTATAGAGCTTTGTAAGGAAGAGAGCATGCATCTAGCAAGGGTCTTACGGGTAAAGGAGCAACAATTTGTTGAGATTCTAAATGGCAAGGGGGTTTTAGTTGAGGGAAAGTGTGTACAAGTTTTTTACCAGCAAGTTAAGATTGAAGTTACTGCAGTTGAATCATTTTCTCGTGTGCAACCTGATATTTGTCTGGGAGTGGCTTGGACCAAGGGAAGGAAATGGGAGGAAATGATTCGTCCCTTGACCGAGTTAGGAGTTTTCCGCATTACCCCTTTATTCACACAAAGAACGGAAGCCCGGGGCCCATCGGAAAAGTTCGCGGGTAAGAGGAGGAAATGGTGCAAGCTTGCAATCGAAGCATGCAAGCAATCTGGGAATCCATGGATCCCAACTATAGATCTCCCTTCCAATTTGTCTGATTTCGTTTGTGATCATTCTTCCTCCGGTGAACTTTGGATAGGATCGCTTGATGCTAATAAAGAAAAATTACAACCCTCTTCAAGTGCCAGTAGAGTTTCTCTTTTGATCGGTCCAGAAGGTGGTTGGTCGATAGAAGAAGAGAAGTTCGTATGTGAGGAAGGAGGGAAGCCATTCTCTCTTGGACCCTATGCTTTACGGGTAGAGAGTGCGGCACTCAGTGCTTTGGCAGTTGCGCGATCTGCACATCTTGTTTAGAATTCTTTTCATGCCAGAGTTATCAGGAGAACAAAAACTTCGCATTGTTCTGGAATCCATCATTCGAAAGGTTCCAAAGGAAGAACAGTGTGAAAAGTATGGGATTTCAGTGGCTGAATTCTCGAGTTGGCAGGAACATCTTACTACCTATGGAGGTAAGATATTTGAGCCTAATTTTGGAAGGTCGAGTAAAAGAGTAAAAACCATTAAAAAGATGGGAAAAACCGCCAAATTTTTTTTAACTCTAAGTATTTTGGTTAATCTTGGGCTTATAACAGTGGCTGGAGTTTTATTTTTTATGCAGACCGATAAAGTTTCTTCAGTTGAGGTGGTAAAGGATTCTAAATTCAGTGAAGATTCTCCCCTTCATTCCGCCGAACCTGATAATGATTTTTCAGAAATGGAAGAGTCTGAAGAGGAGGAAATTTCTTCTATGGTTTCTTCTCAAGTTGATGAATTACTATCTAGTGCTAAAGATGAACAACCCTTATCTGCGAAAGCTGATTTAGAAACCCTCTTGGCAAAGCCCCTTGAATTGCCTACTCCCAAAGTCCTCTCACCTGTTGATGCTCTTCCTGAAATAAGTTCAGAAGTGTCCTTTTTGAATGAAGTCTATGAGGGGAGGCATGTGGTCTACATTCTTGATGTTGGCGACTACATTTTGCAGGGGGAAGGAGCGGCCCAAAGGTTTGAAAAAATGAAGGATGCGGTCCTTTCTTCCTTGGTTACTTTATCTCCCAATTCTTATTTTAATTTGGTTCTTTATTGGAATTTGCGTGAGACTTCTGCACTGGGAAAAACCATCCTCAAAGCCAATCGTGATAATGTAAAATACGCAATCGATTGGATTACCGGTCTGGGTAGTTCTATTGAAGACTTGAAGGAAAATCGCAATCAGTTTGTACCCAAAGAATTATTATATTCGAAGCCTTTATCCGGGGTTGTGGGTCCTTGGTTTGGCCTGGGTGTTGGCATAACCTTTGATCCCGATTTAATTTTTGTTCTTGCAGGTAACAGTGCGGCTTTTCCAATGAATGCGGTCCCCAAGTCTCACTTTAATGGCCTTGATTTGACCCAAAGATCACTTCTTTCTAAGGTAGAAAATCAAGTTTCTAACCAATCGGAATCTGCCATAAGTGATTTAACTCGTCAGACTGCTCGAAAATGGTTGGTTTCGATGGAGCCTTCGGGTTCCCTGCCAGATAATATATTCGATATTGAGAAGATTGCATTGAAAAGACTGGGCCTAAGCGATGCAATGTCACACGCACATTCATCTGTTGCTATCCCCTGGGAAAAAGTTTTCGAGAATTTTTTAAGTAGTTTAGAGTTGAACGCACAGATGATTCCCCAAAGTCATTTCTTTTTGTGTCTTCCTCCTCATGTTCGTTGGCCCAATGATCTCTTTAATACGGCCAGTGAATTTGCAGAAAGTTCCAAAGGCACCTTAATCGAAAGTCCGGAGTTTCCCTAATTTTTCACCTTCCATGGTGACTGATAAATAAGGTAATTACGCTATTGTATCATTGGGACCGATGAAGCTTTTTCGTTTACTTCTGCTTTGCCTTACGACTTTCATTTCTTATTTCAGCCATGCCCAATTTGGGAGTCAAAACCTAGTCAGTATTTCTGCTTATTCGGAATCAAAGGTGTTCAAGCCTGGAGATTCCACATGGATCTTAATTCAAGCTGAAATTAAACCTAATTGGCATGCTTATTGGAAAACTTCGGGGCAGACCGGTTTTCCAACCACCATTACTTGGAACTTACCCAAAGGAGCAAAGGTTTCTCCCCTCTATTTTCCAACTCCCCAATACTACGAGTTTAATGGGCTCGGTAGTTATGTACACGAGGGCGTTTTATATTTAATGGCAGAACTTACCCTCGATGCAGGCTGGGATATTTCCAAAGCATTGAAGGTGGAAGGAACCTTCTCCACTTTAGTTTGTGACGAGTCTAGTTGTATTCCATATCGTTCAGATTTTTCGCTCTCATTGAATATTGGTGCTCAGACAGAGTTAAATCCAAAAGTTTCGAATTTGCTTAATCAAGCCAAAGCTAAATTACCTGTTCCATTCGATGAGGAAATCATTAGTTCACTCAAAGTGAATCAAGATTTTATGGATCTTTCCATTCGCAGTGAGATATTTAAGGGTCTTGAGTTGGCAGACTTTTATTTCTTTCCGATTGGAGATTTTTTTGAACATGGAACTACACAAAGTTTCTTTTCTGATTCAAACGGCACAACCATAGGGATTCGGTTGAAAAGAAACTTAGAAATTGCTCCACCAGACCGAATCGAAGGAGTCTTGTTTCATCCTAAATTCGAAAAATCCTTTCATTTGGATTTAGGATTCGAGGAGATCCTTTACGGGGTAAAATTTGATGAAAGGATCGCTTTTTCACTAAATTCCAAAGTTCAAGATAGAGATGAAAATCTTGAAAATGATTATTTACTGCTCCAGATCCTGTTCTCTTTTATACTTCTTGGATTAGCTGCTTGGATTTATGGAAAAACCAACCAGCCTTCGCATTCCAAAGCAAAAAAAACCGTGGGTAAACTTCTTTCACTTCTTGCCCTTGGGCTCGCGATTTGGATTGGATTTCCAAAGGAGAATAACTCAAGCAATACTCTAAATTGGGAAAACTGGTCCCCTGAGTTGGAGGAGTCACTTCGTGAGCAGGGAAAAGCGGTATATGTTGATTTTACAGCCAAGTGGTGTCTGTCCTGTCAAGTAAACAAGCGGGTTTTTCGATCTCAAGAAATTATTGAGGTCTTTAGAGAAAAAGAGATTGTTCCTCTCAAAGCAGACTGGACAAAGAGAGGGGCCACGATACTTCAGGCCTTGCAGGCTAAAGAACGGGAAGGAGTTCCTCTCAATATTTATTATCCCCCATCTGGTGATGGGATTCTTTTGCCTGAAGTGTTGACTGAAAAAATGGTTCTTCAAGTTTTGGAAAATGAAAAATCTTACTTGGTTGAAGAAGCGAGTGGGTTTTGGACAATTCTTGGATTTGCCCTGCTTGGTGGAATCATTCTGAACCTAATGCCATGCGTTTTTCCTGTTATCGGTCTAAAAATTATGTCCTTTGTCAAACAGTCGGGCCAAGACGCTAAAAAAGTAAAAATGCATGGTTTGGTTTTTACCCTTGGAGTGCTGGTATCTTTTTGGGTTTTATTGGGGGCTCTTTTATCTCTTCGAGAGCAATTGGAGAATGAGTTTGGCTGGGGCTTTCAATTGCAAGAACCGGTATTTGTTTTTGGCCTTGCCGTTTTCTTATTCATTTTTGCTCTTAGTTTGAGCGGCGTACTTGAATTCGGAATATCACTTACCGGGGTAGGGGCAAAAATTTCGCGGACTGATGGCTATGGCGGTTCTTTTTTCTCCGGGGCACTGGCTACAGTTGTGGCAACTCCTTGTATGGCACCATTTCTAGGAGTTGCTGTTGGGGCAGCTTTAACGATGGATTGGCTTGGAGCATACACGGTTTTTACCTGCATTGCACTTGGCCTCTCCCTCCCATACTTGTTGCTTTGCATCTTTCCCGCTTGGATTGCACAGCTTCCTAAACCAGGCCAGTGGATGGATACTTTGAAGCAATTTATGGCCTTTCCACTTTATGCCACAGTTGCTTGGTTGCTCTGGACGCTTCAAAGCCTCCTGTAAGTTACAAGAGGCTTTGCGAAAGTGGGTTAGGACAGCCCGTTTTTAGGGAAATGGGTATCTAGACTTTCTTACAAAGCTTCCTCGCCTTGTTCACCGGTTCGTATTCGAACTGCTTGCTCGACGGGTAGAACAAACACTTTTCCATCTCCAATTTTTTCGGTTTTCGCAGCTTTCACGATCGTGTCAATAACCTTGTCTGCAAGGTCATCGGGTACGACCACTTCCACCATAACCTTTGGAAGGAAGTCGATTGTGTATTCGCTACCACGGTAAATTTCAGTATGCCCTTTCTGGCGACCAAAGCCTTTAGCCTCTAAAACAGTCATTCCTTCAATTCCCATTTCGGATAACGCATCTTTTACATCTTCGAGTTTGAAAGGCTTAATGATTGATTTGATAAGTTTCATTTGAGTGAAAATAATTGTGTTTGTTGCTAAGTTTTAGGAATAAACATTCTCTTCATGTGGCGCTTGGTCAAGCCCCATTGTTTCATCACCTTCGGGAACTAGGATATAAACGGTGACCATTACCCTTAATTAGACGATCATGTTGGTAGCGACTACAGAAATAGTAATTGCGGCAAAGCATCCATGTCAATCAGTACGGATATACTTGCCGTGGTGAGGATTACGATTTCTCCCGCAAAGTCAATGACACGATGTTCTGCTATCCATCCTTTTTCAATACCCTTAAGAGATGTGAAAGTGGACGACTAACAAACGAAGAACGGTAAAAAGCATAGCCGAAGAAAACTTCATCTTTTTCACAATAGCATCTAGAAACAGACTGGAAGTAATGAAAGCAAGTTTCATTTGGAGTATAAACCAAAAGGTTTCGGAATGATCTCCGATGACGCCGTCAGCTTAATGTATTGAAAAAAGAACTCTTCGGTTCAACTGATCCCAAAACTTTCGACTGGACGAGCTGAGAAATACAAAGTCCACATCAAACCTTATGAGTGATGACAAGCACGCAATGGCGAAAGAATGAATCAGAACTGACAGAACAATTTAGTATTGAACCAACCTTCCTAAAAGAGAGCCAATAAAAGTTTGGTCATGATAAGAACGTGAGCCTTTAATGTAAGCATTCAACGAATATCACCACTTTTTAAAAGACATTGAACAAAGAAAAATTTAATGTTTGTTTGCGAGTAATTCAACAAAAGTTTCTATTGGCGAATTTATTTTCGCTTTATTGATTTCGATTTAGGCGAAATAACCTGAATTGATGATAATGAGAAGAGAAGTGGAGTTATTTGGACATGTAGTAGTTACATAGCTTAGCGGGTTTGGTTTTCCGGATTGCCTCCATCAATCGTACCTTGTGTTGTATTTAGAAATAATGGATGCAGTACTTACTTATGTTGATCAAATTATTCTTTTAGTTGTTGTATCGAAAAATATTGTAAATAAAAGACCCGGATATGTCATCCGGGTCTTCGTGAATTCGAAAGCCTTAACTTATTTTATTATGCAGCTTTTTCGCCAGTTTCTGAAGTGCGAATTCGAACCATTTCTTCGATTGAAGTAACAATAATTTTTCCATCACCGATTTTTCCTGTATGCGAAGCACCCACAATCGTTTCGATAACCTTTGAAACCAAATCAGCTTCTACGGCAATTTCAATCTTAACCTTTGGAAGGAAGTCAACGGTGTATTCGCTTCCACGATAAATTTCAGTATGACCTTTTTGCCTGCCAAAGCCTTTGACTTCGGTAACGGTCATTCCCTGAATACCATTCTCGGAAAGGGCGTCTTTTACTTCGTCAAGTTTGAATGGTTTGATAATAGCGGTTATGAGTTTCATTTTTATTCTCCTTGAGTTTTATATTTGTTAGTTTTTGAAGGTTTTCATTCAAAAGAATGATTAATATTAATCAATAAAATGAACAAACCTCATATTAAAGTCAAGTTTTAATTCTTTTTTTAATCATTAACAAAAAAGGACCCGGTTCATTGAACCGGGTCCTAATGATATTTGTAACCTGCTAAATTTAGCTAATCAGGAAATTACAAAGCATTTTCTCCTTTTTCGGCAGTTCTTATGCGCACTGCTTCTTCAAGAGGGAGTATGAATATTTTGCCATCACCGATCTTTCCAGTTTGAGATGCTCCTAAAACTGCATCAGTAACCTTGGAAACAAGATCGTCGGAAATAGCAATTTCAATCTTCACTTTAGGAAGAAAATCCACCGTGTATTCACTTCCACGATAAATTTCAGTGTGACCTTTTTGCCTTCCAAAGCCCTTAACTTCGGAAACGGTCATGCCTTCGACTCCGATTTCGGAGAGAGCATCCTTTACTTCCTCAAGCTTGAAAGGCTTTATGATAGCTTTGATTAATTTCATAATAATTTGACTTTTTTAATGTTAGTTTGGGAGGCATTAAGTTCCGTATGATTCTTGACCGTGTTCGGATATATCAAGGCCTCTTTCTTCTTCTTCATCACTGACGCGTACACCACCCATCATGGACTTCAGTACAATAAATACAAACAAGGCGAATAGGAATGCAAAAGCACTGACCAGTACAGCTCCATAAAGCTGGGTCATAAAGGAGAAATCTCCATCGCCAAAAAATGCAACTGCAAGGGTACCCCAAATTCCGCAGATTCCGTGTACCGATATTGCACCTACGGGATCATCAATTTTGAGCTTATCTAGCCACATAATAGAAAACACCACGATGACACCTGCGATCAAACCAATAATCAAGGCACCTTTTACGGTAATAACATCTGCATTAGCGGTTATTCCTACTAAACCAGCAAGAAGACCGTTTAACGCCATGGAAAGATCAGGTTTTTTGAGCACTAACCAAGAAGCGATGATTGCACCAATTGCACCTGCAGTAGCACCTAAAGTAGTCGTGGTGAAGACAAGTCCTAATGCACCTGGTTCAGCTGAGAGAACCGACCCACCATTAAATCCATACCAACCGAACATGAGCAAGAATACTCCGATCGCAGCCATTGGAAAGCTGTGTGCAGGAATTGGCTTAATTCCACCATTTTCGGGGTATTTTCCCTTCCTTGGACCTAGTACAATAACACATGCAAGGGCTCCGAATCCGCCAAAGGCGTGGACCACGGTAGAACCTGCAAAATCTTTGAATCCAGCTTCTGCTAAAACACCTCCACCCCAATGCCAGGAGCCTGCTACTGGGTAAGCAATCCCAACAAATAGGGTAGCAAAGATCATAAAGCTCGAAAGTTTTACCCGCTCTGCAACCGCACCTGATACAATGGTTGCACCTGTTGCAGCAAACATAGCTTGGAAAATGAAGTCACCAAAACCGGTCATAGCAAGACCGAGTCCACCATATCCCCATGTATTTCCACCATCTGCGTTCAAGTCGCCGATCGTGCCTCCCCAGCTAAACCAGCCGTTAAAATCTCCAGGGTAGTGGGTATTAAAACCGAATAAGGCGTATGTAATGACACCAATAGATATGATAAACACATTTTTGAAGAGAACATTAACAACATTCTTCTTTTGGCAAAGACCTGACTCCAAAGTAGCGAAGCCTAAGTGCATAAGAAACACAAGGGCTGCTGCGATACATGTCCAAAGCATGGAAGTCGTGAAAAAGTCGTAAGCAGGTGCGTATTCTCCCTGAGCTTCGAGAAGTTCATTGTAATCAGCAACTGGATCTGTTTCTTCCACCGCTTCTTCGGCGGGGGCTTCGTGGTCATCGGCGTGAACAGGTAGGGCGTAAGTAAAAAGCAAAGCTACCGCAAGGAGTAAAAATTTCCAAGGAGCGGCACCCAAGCTTAAGTGTGATGCATTTTTTATTTTCATATTGTTAATAGTTATTATTCAATAATTTAGCTAAATTTGGCATAGCTAACTGAGTTCAGGTTGCATGAGCCGTGCCAAGAATTTAAAATATCAAAAAAGAGTGAAAATTTGATCGAAAAAGAAGAGATATTTTAGGTTTTTAAGCATTCTTAATGTTTATAACTGGAAAGAATTCCTTGGCATCAATTGATCTAAAGCATCCGATTTGATTATGCTTTTGATGAGGGTGTCCTTAGAAACATATGTAAATCCCTTCTTTTAAATGACTTACTAAATTTTAAATTAACCGAGAAGTAGAAACCGAAAATTTGCTTCACTTTACCTTTGAAAGGAGCGAACAAAAAATTCCAAGCGTTTCCGAAAGAGATATTTCCCTTCTCCGATTCCGTGTCCTGCCCCTGGAATCATGAAAAATTGAAAGTCTTTCCCTGCCTTGACGAGTGCATTAACTACTTGGATGGTAGAAGCAGGGTCTACATTCTTGTCTAGTTCTCCAACCGTAAGTAAAAGATCTCCCTTTAGTTTGTGGGCATGGAATACATTGGAGCTTCGTTCATAATGCGGACCCAGTTTACCCATCCATGCTTCATTCCACCAAATTTTATCCATCCGGTTATCATGGCAACCACAATCGCTGGCTGCTGCCTTGTAAAATTTTCCGTGATGAAGCAGAGCGGAAAGAGCGTTTTGCCCACCCGCGCTGCCTCCGTAAATTCCTACCCGGGAAAGATCGAGCCAAGAATATTTTTGAGCCGCTGCCTTCAGCCAAGCAATGCGGTCCGGTAAGCCGGCATCAGCGAGATTTTGCCAGCAATAATCGTGGAATTTCTTGGATCTCCAATTTGTTCCCATGCCATCCATTTGAACAACGATAAATCCAAGTTCTGCCAGTCTTCTCTGGGAAATTTGCAAACCGAATTTCTTTGGAACATGAAAATTATGAGGTCCAGCATAAATATTTTCGATTACGGGATAGACTTGATTTCGATCGAAATCTGTGGGCTGGATTAGAATTCCGTGAATCATTGTCTTCCCATCACGACCCGGTGCGGAGAAGCGGATGGGCATGGAAAAACCTTCCTCAAGTAACGGGGTTAGATCCTGCCTCGCAAGTTCTCGAATCAAGGATCCATCTTTTGCCGAACGAAATTCAGCGACTTCGGGATGATCAACCCTCGACCAGCGATCCACGAAGAGGGTATGATCGGGACTGAATTCCCAACGGTGGCTTCCGTCTGCCTTTGTTAGAAAAGTGAGGCCCGATCCGTCAAAATTTACTTTGGCCAAATGGAGATAATAGGGATCTTGATTCGGGTGAATTCCCATGGCGGCAAACCAAATGACTTCATTCTTCTCATCCACATGTTCAATTTTTCGAACCACCCACTTACCGCTCGTTATTTGATTGATCACTGAACCCGTGGAGGAATCAATACGGTAAAGATGATTCCATCCATCCCGTTCGCTTGCCCAGATAAATTGACCGGACTGGTCGAGCCAATGAAGCATGGTCTTTTGAGAATAATCTACGAATGTATTCGCAGTTTCCCGCACAAGATCAGTGACTTTTCCAGTTGAACTATCGATCGAGATAAGGGCGAGCTCCTGATGCCCGCGTTTGTTAAAAAGAACACGAACGGAGCGGCTGTCTTTGGACCAGTTCTTAAATTGGACTGACCAAGAATCAAGAAATGGAGATTCGTCCACCGAAATGGTGATCTTATTTTTCAAGTCAAAGAGAATGGGCCTTCTCTGGGGGCGAGGGTCTCCGGGTTTGGGATAGTTGATAAATTCGATGGTCGGCTGAACCTGATCTTTGGGAGAACTGTGGAGCAGAGGTATCTTGCGAGGGAAGACCCGGGTGGACTGAAACCCTAGGGCGAAGCGTTTATTTGGCGAGTAGTGAAATTCATGGAGGAAGAAATCTTCTTCCGTACCTTTATGGGTGAGTTGTAGGTCTTTTTTTTCTTTTCTGGTTAGCCAGACATTATGCTCATGGATGAGTAGTTTTGAAGTAGGGGTGGACTGAAGCTTGGGTACGGGACTGGACGGTTTCATTGCCATCCGGCGGGAGCGGGTGTCAATCTTTGCAACACAGTCATGATTGGAGGCGATAAATATACCGCTCAGATCGTTGGCGGAAAAATCAAGTACCCATTGATGTCCCGCGAAGGTGGAAATCGACATATCGCGACCGGGTGGGATGGTTCCATAGTTTTTAAGAGCCCCTTCAAAATCCACCCAGAACACACGAACTGGAAGGCCAAAGGAATTTTCAAAGGTGATGGAAACATCTTTGGAACTTGCTGGACTTGGTGCCCATTTAGATTGAGGGGGCAAAAACCGAGATTCCTGTTCTTTGTTTTCAGGATTTGTATGAACAGATTTCCCGCTTTTGCCCGTCTTTCCATCAATGAATTCCCACCTTTTAGTCTTTCCTTTTCCGGATTTGAGGATGATTCCATTATTCTTCCATTGATAATTCAATTTCAATGGCTCAATCGCATTTTGAAATTTCGGGCCGATCTCGTCGGAGCGCTTATATCGAACGGCAATGGATTCGATGGTTTTTGTTGAATCAGCTAATAGGGAAGGGGTGCAAGCTCCGATTAAGAGATGGAGGAGTACAGAAACGGTAATAATTTGAGTGCCCACTAAGATTTTAAATGAAGCAAATGGGCTGCCAAACGGCTAGAAAAATATTAAACTTTAGGCGTCCTCTGCAATCGACTTAACTTTCAAATCCTTAAGTTGGCGTTCGGTAGCAGTACCGGGACTATCGGTCATAAGATCCTGTCCTTTTTGAGTCTTTGGAAAAGCGATCACATCGCGTATACTATCTTTACCCGCGAGGATGGTAACCAAGCGATCGAGTCCAAGAGCAATTCCTCCGTGGGGTGGAGCACCATACTCAAAGGATTCAAGCATGTAACCGAATCGACTTTTTACGACATCTGCTGGGATTTTGAGGACATCCTCAAAGATTCTTTTTTGAACTTCTGGCTGATGGATACGAATACTTCCACCCCCGAGTTCAACCCCATTGAGGACGATATCATAGTGTTGACCACGAACTTTTTTGGGTTCTGTTTCAAGCAAGGGTAAATCTTCCTCCACCGGTGCTGTGAAAGGATGATGGGAGGCAACATAGCGTCCTTCTTCCTCCTCGAAATGCATCAGTGGAAAATCGATCACCCAGAGAAATTTCCAGTCCTTGGGATCGCGGAGTGCTTGGCCGTGTTTCTCAAGGAGAGTGGCTGCTTCTAAACGAACCCGACCTAAGATATTACAGGAGCTGTCCCAAGTGCCAGCGGCAAAGAATACAATATCGCCATCTTCGACTTCAAGTTTGGTCTTGAGGGTCTCTTGCTCGGCATCGGATAAAAATTTAAGGATGGGGGATTTCCACCCGTCCCCTTCGGATTTAATAAAGGCAAGGCCTTTAGCTCCAAGAGATTTGGCTGTTTCCTCCAGGTATTTAAGTTCTCCCTGGGTAATATCTGCAAGTCCTTTGGCATTAAATGCTTTAACACAACCACCGGACTGCACGGTGCCGGCAAATACCTTAAAATCAGACTCCTTGAAGTCCTCAGAAAAGTCTTGGATTTCCATATCGAAGCGCATATCTGGCTTGTCCGAACCAAAGCGGTTCATCGCATCGCTGTAGGGCATGCGGAGAAAAGGGGTGGTGATCTCCTCACCGAGAGTTTTTTTCCACACCGTGGAAAGAAGACCTTCGATCAGATCATACATATCCTCGCGATCGATGAAGGACATTTCGAGATCAACCTGTGTGAACTCGGGTTGACGGTCCGCCCGAAGGTCTTCGTCGCGGAAACAACGGGCAAGTTGATAGTAGCGTTCAATTCCAGCCACCATCAGCATTTGCTTGTACTGTTGAGGAGACTGGGGTAGGGCGTAAAAATTTCCTTCATTCAGTCGACTAGGAACCAGAAATTCTCGAGCCCCTTCCGGGGTACTTTTAAAGAGCATGGGGGTCTCAATTTCAAGGAAGTCTTGCTTGTCGAAATAATCACGAATTGCCATAGAGGCACGATGGCGAAGTTTAAGAGTGTTTAGGTTACTCTTACGACGCAGGTCGAGGTAGCGGTAGGTAAGTCGTAGATCTTCGCCTACCTTATCAGCGGTGTCGTCCATTGGAAATGGAGGTGTCTTGGACTGGTTATGTACCAAGATGGAATTTGCAAAAAGCTCGATATCTCCTGTGGCTAAATTGCTGTTTTCTGTTCCTTCCTCCCGATTGCGGATTTCTCCGGTGACTTCAATGACACTTTCTGGTTTAAGCTTGGAGAAAAGTTCAGAAAGGGTCTGGTTTTCAGGGTCAAGTACGACTTGGGTCTTACCTTCCCGATCGCGAAGATCAAGAAAGAACACACCTCCGTGATCGCGTAAGGAATCGATCCATCCAATTAATGTGGCTGGAGATCCGGCGTTGTCTTTACGAAGTTGATTACAATGGTGGCTACGTTTCATGCCTAAAGATAAAATGTTAATTTAGATACAGAATGGAAGGGGAATTGGCAAGCGGGATGAGATTTGGTTCTGGTTTCCCTTTTTATTATTTCTGGGATCGATGGAATAAGAAAACTTTTTAACTCGCAATCCAGTTCGGTTAAGGCATGGGTATAAAAAGCGATGAATAATAGATATGTGGTAATCATGGCTGGGGGGCGCGGTGAGCGCTTCTGGCCCCAAAGTAGATTAAAACGTCCGAAGCATTTGCTCCCAATTGTCGGTGATTCTGCTATGCTTGCTCAAACCATTGAGCGATTAAAGGGCTTGGTTCCAGTTGAGAATATATTTGTAATTACCAATACCGAACAAAGGGAGTCTGTGCTTGAAACTTGTTCAAGTTTACTCCCCAATCGAGTCATTGGCGAGCCGGTCGGGAGGGATACGGCAGCTGCAGTTGGGTTGGCTGCCATATTGGTTGAAAAAGAAGGGGAGGATGCCGCGTTTGCCCTCTTGCCCGCTGATCATGTAATAGAAGACGAGGCAGGATTTCGCTCGGTGCTAGAGAGTGCATTCGAAGCAGCAGAGGCCGATGAACTTTTAGTTACAGTGGGGATCAAGCCCACCTTTCCAGCTACTGGATATGGATATTTACACGGTGGAAAGGAAGTTGTTGGAATTTCAAGCCGATCGGTTTCAATAGTGCAGCGGTTTGTAGAGAAGCCAGATCTTGAAAAAGCTGAAGAATATGTTGCTGATGGAAATTACTTTTGGAATGCAGGCATGTTTGTTTGGCGTCCTAGTGTTATCCTTGCTGAGATTGAGCGCTTGGTTCCAAGTTTGTCATCCGGGTTGAAAGAATTACGAGCAAACTGGGAAAGTTCATCAAGCCTTGAGGAAGCCATGAATCAAGTATATCCGAATTTAAAAAAGATATCGATTGATTTTGCAGTGATGGAAAATGCAGAGCGGGTTGTAATGTTGGAATCTGATTTTGACTGGGATGATGTAGGCGAATGGCCTGCGATCGCCCGCCATTACCCCGCCGATGAA
>DEYT01000074.1 GCA_002364975.1 Opitutia bacterium UBA3151
CACTGAAAGAACAGTGGCTAATTTAAAATAGATGGTTAGGTATTGCTTCAATACTTCTAGAAACGAGCATTAAGACCTAAACTAGCACCTGCATCGTAGCTTTCATAGTCATAATTAACATTATCTTGACCGGATGATGAGTCACGAGATGTAAATCCTGTAAAAGCTGAAATTTTCAATGAATCAGAAAGAGGGTAGTCAATCTTCAGACTTAAAATATGGGTTAAATCGTTTCGTCCGTCATTACCACCTGTGTCAAAGGACTTGTAGCTTAATTTGTATTTAGGCAAAATAACGAAATCACCATAAATGTGGTTTAAACCATAGGACAAAGAATATTCAGTGTTATCAAGTTTACTTTCATTCATGCCTGGGATAACAAAAGAAACAGTATCGTGGGATGAGATGGAGGCATCGAAAATCCCTGTAGTTGAAGGTGAAAGGGCGAAGGCTTTCATTACCCCAATGTTAGGGGAGTAATCGCGGTAGTCTTCGGTGTCATTGTCTATACTTCTATCCATAGCATATGAAAACCCGACTCTTGCGGACCATCCATTACCATACTGGGCAAGCAAAAGGGCGTAAGCATTGGTTGAGTTGTAATTAAACTGGCCAAGATCACCTTCAGCGTAATCATTGATTGTCCAGCTAGCACCGATGTATGGAGTTACCACAGCACTATCCATATCAAAAATCCCTAATCCACTCCCTCCATAAAATGTATTCGTCCACATTCCAGTAGGTTGTTTTGCTGAAGAATCGGTAGCTAATGGATTCGAGCGATAGAAATATTTGGAGTCATATCCAAAATAAGTGGTAATTCCTTTGTTCTTGAGGGAAACTGGCCTTTGGACTCCAGTGTCACTTTGTGAGAAGGAAGAATTTTCGGATCCGGATTTGTTCGAAGCAGCTTCCAATGGAGCGGGTTGTGGTCTGGATTCTGAATCTGAGCGATTCTGGATTTGATTAGCATCTTGTCCGCCTGCAACTGCTGTTGCTAGAGCAAAGAGTAATGAAGAGTTTAAAAGTTTCATCGGGAATAAAATTTATATATTTTAGTATTGTTTACGAATTTTAACAGCTGGCGTACCGTTGGGTAGAAGTATCGATGAATCATGATGTCCAGAAATACCATCAAAATGGTCGAGGGCTAACACGGTGGAGCCATGCGTAACATTTGTCATATTAACTCCTCCAACGACTGGAGAAGAATAAGTGTCAAAATGTAACGAACCATCACGGCTTCTCAACATAACATCGGAATTGGAGGGGAAAGCGATATTTGAGAGATTGAGGGTAATTGCCTCCATATAAATATCATCTAAGTTAGCACCAGAAAATGAAAGTCCATTTGCTTGAATTAGGTCGTTTGCATATAGGTACACATTATCTGGATCCGATGTGGCTTGATTGGCTTGACCTACCAAAAATTCCGCTGAAGTAATATTAAGCGTACCAAGGGAGCCAACGGCTAGATTTCCCCCAGCATTAATCGTGGTGTTTACAAGCCACATGCTGTCGGATGTTTGGTCACCAGACCCAATACCAAGGTTGGCACCGTCATAAGACAGATTTGCGTTGGAAATCATGACATTATCAGCAGCGCCAACAACCAAAGCGTTGTCTTCGGCTTTGTTGCTCTCGTTAGTAAACTTAACATCCCCAAGCACAGTCAGGTCTTTAGCTGCACCCACAACAAGTACTTTTCTCAATGAATCAAGACCTCCAGAAGAAGTAAGGGTACTAGAAACACTAATCTCTGAAGATGTGTCTGATGCACCCAAGGTGATGTTTGATCCGGCGGACAGGTAAATATTACTCATAGGGACATCAAGGATTGATGATGCAGAGTCAATATCACCAAATGTTGCAGAACCAGTGAGAGTCGAAAGATAACTTAAATAATCGGATGTGCTTGATGCGGCGGTAAGAGAACCAGTGCCAGTAAATGCATCGTAATCGGTGCCAAGTAAAGAGGATGCGAGAGTAGAACCTTTTTCACCGATGGCTCCATACTCCACAAGTAATCTAACAAGTTCATAATTGTAACCGCTACCGGTTGTGAAAACTTCAGAAGAGATCGCGGAAGGAATAGAATCCACAATTACCTGATCAGTTAGTAGAACTTCAGCCGTTTTGACTGCCTCAGTCAGAGCAATCTGTAGGTTATCTGCAGAATAAGAGTCGGCTTTTGAAGATATAACAGCATTGATACTGGTAATTAAGTCGGAATTAGTGGTCAATTCAAACAATGAACTGTAACTGGCGAGTGCTGTTAACTCTTCGAGTGTCGATCCACTATCAATTTGGGCAACCGCATCGTCAAAGGAGAGACCCGCACTAATTGCAGCAACCACGGAAGCAAGATCACGGTCGTTCTCAACTACATTTACCGCGTTCTCAACAGTTAACCCAGCTTGCAGAGCAGTAGAAATTGAATCAATATCATTCCCTTTCGCAACCGAGCCTATCGCAGTGTTGAAGTCAGTAAGATCTGCTGAACTTTGTGCCAATGTTACAACGCTTGAGAGAGAAATTTGAAGGGCCGAATTAATCGGGACACCCAAGCGAACAATAGAAACAATAGGATTGCTGTCCGAAGTATCGGGGGCATTAAGAACCGGTTGACTTGCTGACCCAGTGACCGATGCTTCAGCAGCAGATTCTGAACCCTCTTGTGCGACGCTAAGGATTTGAGAAGTATAGAATAGAATTGATATAGTTGTTAGTAGTTTCATGAGATTAAAATTTTCATGATAAGTGTGATGAGAATTTCATTATTGTGTGCAATATTTTTTAAGCAAGGCTTAATATTGAATAATGTTAGCCGTAATGGCGGGATTGCAAGACGCGTTTAAGTAAGGAACAAGAATCTGCAAGAATATGCGAGTTCAAATCTCGCCCTCGGCAACACAATAATATTAATTAATTAAAAAGTGATTTTAGAAAATTTAAATATCTGTTAAAAAAAGCTTGTGACTCGTACA
>DEYT01000112.1 GCA_002364975.1 Opitutia bacterium UBA3151
TCCATCCTGCTGCCCAATACTTCTCTGGGGCAAGCTTTGGTATTTGTTCAAAGAAATAGAAATTCATTTTTACATATTTAATTGTTTGAAAATTAATTTCGATCATAGCAATTCGTAAATTTCTTTCGATTAGGTCTTTTCCCCGTTGAATTTCATCAAACCTGATATACTTTTCTTAATATGAACCCAGATGAAATGATTACGGAGCTAAACCTTCCACTTCCACCTGTACCCAAAGCTGCAGGTATTTATAAGCCAGTGTTAATACTAGGAGATCTTGTTTATTTTTCGGGTCATTTACCCATCCTGTCAGATGGTTCAATGATTACTGGAAGAGTGGGAACGGAGCTATCCATAGAAGAAGGATCAGCGGCAGCTCGACATGTCGGTCTCTCGGTTTTGTCATCCCTCAAAGAAAAGCTGGGTTCATTGAATCAAATTTCAAGGTTGGTTAAACTTTTGGGAATGGTGAATGCACCCTCCAGCTTTTCTCAACATCCAAAAGTGATCAATGGATGTAGTGAACTTTTTCAGGAAATATGGGGTGAAGATCTCGGGATTGGGGTGAGAAGTGCTTTTGGGGTCTCGGGCCTTCCGGGTAATGCTTCGGTTGAAATCGAAGGTATTTTCCAACTTGCTCGATGAGCCTCTCGCGAAAAATTGGAATTTTACTCCTTCTCTTTACGGCTACTTTGCTTGTCGCTTATTTCTTTCACGCTTCCTTGCTTGCCAGGTATGCAAAATGGTTTCATCTACAAAATGCAACCAAAGGAGCGGATGCGATTATCTGCCTTTCGGGAGGGAAATTCACCCGAGTACCAGAAAGTTTACGACTTTGGAACCAAGGGTTTGCCCCCTTGCTTTTCGTAACCGATGAAAAGCCAAAAAACTCGGATCTTAAGGATTTAGAACTGAGTAGTCTGAAATTTGCAAATGAAGTGACCAAAAGAATGAAATTTCAGGCCAAATGGGAGCTTTTGCCGTCTAGTACAGGTGGGGCGACCTCGACCTTTGATGAAGCCCAAGACACTCTTATATATGCAGAGAAAAAAGGTTGGAAAAAAGTCATTCTGGTAACGGATGAATTTCATACTCGGCGTTCGTTGCTCGCCTTCACCAAGGTATTCGAGGGAAGTAAGGTAGAGGTACAAATCGCTGGTGCATCCAATGAAATCTTTGATGCAATGAATTGGTGGAAGTCGGATTCCGGTATCCTTGCTTACATTTCAGAATCAATTAAATATCTAATTTATTGGCTTTGGGATGGTGAGCCTAAAGTTGTAGAAAATAATTAGTCTGAAAGGCTTAGACCTTATCAGGAACCACATAAGGTGGTCGATAGCGTCGGCTCAATAATTGATTTGCTTCCTCATCGCCTTTAATGGTTTCAGTGCTTGCATCAAAGGCAAGGGTACGCCCAACAATATAATCGGTTTCCTCAAGCTTTAGGCCATTGTCCTTGAGGTGCTCCTGCATACGTTCGAAGTATTCGGATGCTTTTGGGTTATTCCCGAAAGGTTTTGTTTTTTTGCGGAACGAAGTTTTTTCACCGAGTCGGTACGAAACATTTGCAAGGTGGCAAAGGCCACTGGATACATGGCCTTCATAAACATGGGCGTCCAAATCTGCTTCCTTTCGGCTACGAACCGCTTGAATAAAGTTTTCGAAAATATCGACATCGCCCCGGTCAGCCAATGGATTCTTAATATTTTTGATCCCATGGATTTCACTACTTTTTACATTCGTTTGCTTCGCATTTTGATCGAAATAAACATGATTGGAAACCCCCAGGTTGGTCTTTCCTTCAAGCCCGCGAACATCAAAAACAAGCAATGATTCTCCGTAATCAAATATAGCAAGTTGGGTATTCGCAGTTTCCGCTTGATCTTTGTAGCCAAACCTACCACCTAAACAGATTATCTTTTTGGGCCAGACCGCACCAGGAATCATCCAACGGGCAATGTCCATTTGATGCACTCCTTGGTTTCCAATATCACCATTTCCATAGTTCCAAAACCAGTGCCAGTTGTAATGAACTAGATTTTCGTGAAATTTCTCTTTGGGAGCAGGCCCAGTCCAAACATCAAAATCAAGTTCGCTGGGAGGGGAAGTAGGATCTTTAAAACCAATTGATTTTCTTCGTTTATGACAGGTACCCAGAGCGACTTCCAATTTCCCTCTTTTTCCGGAAGCAATCTCATTAGCTAAATCCGACCATTTTCGAAGGGAACGGTTTTGAGTCCCGTGTTGTACAATACAATTATACTTTTTGGCAGCTTCAACCAGTTTTCGTCCCTCGAAAAGGTTGTGACTGAGCGGTTTTTCGACATAAACATCTTTCCCGGCTTGGCAGGCCCAAATCGACATCAAGCTATGCCAATGGTTGGGGGTTGCGATCGAGATAACATCCACATCTTTATTATCTAAAACCTTTCGAACATCTTGAACGCACTCAGGAGTATTTTTAAATTTATTGGTCACGAATTTCTTCCGGCCTTCATAGAGGCGGGAGTCAGGATCGACCAAATGAGAAATGTGCACATTTCTTTGCCTGCCATGCCCTCCAATATGAGAAGAACCCCGGCTTTTAATTCCGCAGACGGCAACATTTATTCTCTCGTTGGCTCCAATAATATTTCCTGATGACTTGGTGCCGCTTATCGCAAAGGCAGCGAGTGCACTGGATTGAGCAATAAATTTTCTTCTAGAGCTTATCATTTTTCGAATGGGTTAAAATTAATTAATTGATGAAAAAGGAAGGAGTGACGACCTGTAAAGTTGTTTTCATAGTCTTGAATGAAATTGTTTCGATAAGTATCATCTAAAAAATGAAAGAAACCTAATGATCGATCGACTTACCTGCACCTTTTGGAATTCTGATTTCTTCAACCATTTCCTGAATCTCGCGGGGTGGGGGAGGGGTCAGGGAACTAACGATAAAGGCGACTAAAAAATTGATTCCCATACCAAAAAACCCAATTCCTTCCGGGGAGATACCAAACCAAAATTCTTTACTTTCAGTTATGAACTGGAAGTAGATAATATAACTCAGAGTAAATCCAATTCCACAAACCATACCAGCAATCGCACCTTCTTTATTCATCCTTTTTGAGAAAATTCCCATAATTAGGGTTGGGAAGAAGGAAGAAGCGGCTAATCCAAAGGCAAAGGCAACGGTCTTGGCAACAAAGCTCGAAGGTGGATTGATCCCAAAATAAGCCGCGATCGCAATCGCCCCAAAAGAAGCAATTCTGGCATACTTAATTTCCTGTTTATCGGAAATGCCCGGATTGATAATCTTTTTCATCAAGTCATGGGAAATAGAAGTGGATAATACAAGTAATAATCCAGCTGCTGTGGAGAGTGCGGCGGCAACACATCCAGCCATCACCAAAGCAATCAACCAGGGAGGAAGTCCAGCCATTTCTGGATTGGCTAGGACAATGATATCTTTATCATAATAAACTTCATTGTCTGAAACAAAATTGATCTCATTGCTCACTTTTCTTGGACCTGTTAAGGTTGTATCTGGTTTTTCAACAAAAATTGGTTTTCCAGAAAACACATCACCGGCTCGGTATTGCATGATACCGTCTTCATTTTTATCGACCCATGCAATCATTCCTTGAGATTCCCAATTTTTAAACCAATTCGGAGCATTTTGATATTTTTTCTGATTAATTTCCTCCACGAAATTGGTCCTTGCAAAGATTCCAAGGGCTGGGGCAGTTAGGTAAATTACCGCAATGAAAGATAGGGTCCAATAAGCTGATTTTCGAACTGCCCGGACATTTTTGACCGTGAAAAAGCGAACGATTACATGGGGGAGACCAGCAGTTCCAATCATTAAGGCAGCAGTAATGCAGAACATGTCCAGGGTATTACTACTACTGGCGGTGTATTCTTGAAAGCCTAAGTCGGTGGATATCTGATTGATTTTTTGAATCAAGGGTTGTGCGTTTTCGGCTCCATCCTTGATATAATTTCCTATCAACCCAAGTTGGGGAACCGCATCTCCGGTAATGATTAAAGAAATGAAGATCACCGGTATGGTGTAAGAAAATACCATCACACAATACTGGGCAACTTGGGTATAGGTGATCCCTTTCATTCCACCTAAACCGGCATAAAAATATACGATGCCTCCACCTATTAATACTCCCATCCAGATCTCAATTCCAAAAAGACGGGAGAAAACAATCCCAACTCCCCTCATTTGGCCCATGATATAGGTCATGCAAATAAAAATGGCACAAATAACCGCAACCAAACGGGCAGCATCTGAATAATATCGGTCGCCGACAAAGTCGGGCACAGTGGCTTTCCCGAATTTACGTAGATAGGGAACCATCAGGGTGGTAAGCAAGACAAATCCCCCGGTCCATCCCATTAGAAATTTGGAAGCCCCATAACCCGCAGCAGCAATTCCTCCAGCCATGGAGATAAAAGTGGCCGCAGACATCCAATCCGCGGCCGTTGCCATTCCATTGGCAAAGGGGGAAACGCCACCTCCGGCGGTGTAATATTCTTTGGTGGATCCAGCCCGTGACCAAATCGCAATTCCAATATAAATACCGAATGAAATCCCAATGAATATAAAGTTCCAAGTCGTTTGATCCATTATTTTTCCTCCCCGTATCCGTGTTTGTCATCCAATTTATTCATCAGATAAGAGTATAAGATCAGGAGACTTACAAAAAACAGGATGGATCCTTGTTGTGCCATCCAGAACCCCAAGGGTGCCCCGCCAACTTTGATCTCATCAAGAGTGTCCTTAAAAAGGATTCCACATCCAAATGATACAAAAAACCAAACCAAAAGAATACCCCAAAGGATTTTTAAGCTGGAATGCCAGTAACTACCTTGGTTATTGTCTTGTTTGTAATTGGGCGGCTTCATAATCCACAGCATGAATTGAGCAGATGAATTTTGGCAAGCGAATATATTCTAAGCATTTTTACAGTGATTAATAGCAAAGGGTTTTAGCTAAAGAAACCAAGTGGGGTGCAGATTTTATAATACTTGCCAAACATGCTTTCATTCCCATCATAAATTTTGCCTTTAATTATGTTTAATTTGCCTAACAAAACCTGGCTTTTGATGCCCTTTCTACTTCCAGTTTTGGGGCATGGTTATACTCCTCCAGAAACAATTACAGAGGGAAGCGGTCAGCAGCAGGTTACCTTGCCTGCGACATATAACATAATCACTATCATTGACCCTCCAAGAGACACAGATGGAAATGTTGTGGGTACTTTCGTGGATAGCGTTACAAGTCAGACCACTACATCTGGGAATACCTTTTATTTTACCGCAAATTCAGATGACTTTTCCGGAGATGTTTTTGTTGATTGGAACGGTACGGATGCGACCGGTACCTACTCGCAAACACAAGCAAACGGTGGGGATTATGTTCAATTCACAGTAACACCGACTGATGATCCACCCGTACTCAAGTCTGGAGTGACTAGTGCTGACAATTCAAGTTCATCAGTCAGTTACACCGTCCAAGAAGGGAACACTTTCGTTGCCTTGGCTACTGCTACTGATGTGGATGGGGGAACACCCACAATTACTATATCCGGAGGAGATGATGCCGCATACTTTACTTTTTCTTCCGGTCAATTGACATTCAATTCTGCACCTGACTTCGAATTTCCACTGGATTCTGGTGGAGATAATATTTACAATGTGATTCTCACCGC
>DEYT01000019.1 GCA_002364975.1 Opitutia bacterium UBA3151
TATATTATTTTCAAGAAAATGCTAAAAAGCATATTCCATCAAATAAATTACTGGAAAGATAATAATCCAGACAATATCCACAAAGTGCCAGTATAGACCACAGCATTCAACATCAATGGCATGAGCTACACTCATTTTACCCGTAAAGGAATAAAGAAACCATCCCAAGAGCCAAAAGACACCAATCGCAACATGGGTACCATGAGTACCCGTAAGCACATAAAATGTGGAACCAAAAACATGGGGTTCACCGCGATAGGAGGATAAAGTAAGTTCATTGCCCGGGGCATGGACGAAATGTGTAAACTCATAAACTTGGCAAGCGAGAAAGATGAGACCGAAAATAATGGTCCCAAAAAGCATTATACGAGTGCTGTTTAAATTCCCTTTGTGGATCGCAGAAACCGCAAGGGCCATGAATAAAGAACTGGCGAGTAGAATGAAGGTACTGAAGGAAGTAAGTTCAATGTCAAAGACATCTCGAATATCTAAGTAATTACTACCAACGGTAGCGGAAATCTTTCGGTAAATTAAATGAGTCGAGATCAGTGTTCCAAAAAACATGCAGTCAGAACCTAAAAAGGCCCACATCAAGATTTTCTTGTTAGGAACACCAGTGCTGGTTATGGGTTCGTGGTGCTCCAACGCGTGTGATTCGCTCATGAGATTGGAAGTGATTGGGTGAGGAATTACTCCTCTTCTTCTTTGGGGAAGAGATGATATCCACCTGGACCTTCAAGGGCCCACATAATAACACCAAGGATGAAGACACCTCCACCAGCGATTGCCATGTTGTAACTACGGTCAAGTTCTCCCAATTCATTTACTGTTCTGCTGAAAAGAAGACCTAACGCTAAAACAAAAATACCGACCGCAGTTATCAGGGGAGACCATGAACGGTCAGGCATGTGAACACCATGATCATCCAGAGGTTCTTTTTCAGAATGCATTTCCCTCTCCCCATACTTGTTTTCCCAAGCTTGGTCTTTACCTTTTATTATTGGAGTGCGTGCAAAATTGTATTCTTTCACAGGAGAAGAAAGAGTCCACTCCAAGGTTCGTGCATCCCAAGGGTTTTTGCCAGCTGGTTTCAACTTCTTGTTAAAAAAGGCAGAAACGAATTGATAAATTCCAATGAGGACCCCAACACCAAGAATAAAAGCACCAATAGTAGCAATCTGATTCCAAGTTTCGAAACCGTGCCCTTCATTGTAACTGTGGGTTCTTCTTGGCTGACCAATCATGCCGAGATAGTGCATAGGAAAAAAAGTAAGGTTGAAACCGATGAACATCATTGAAAAAACCAATTTTCCCAATTTGTCATTCAACAAACGTCCAGACATTTTGGGCAACCAATAGTAAAAACCAGAATAGAGTCCAAAAAGAGCACCTCCAATGAGAACATAGTGGAAGTGGGCGACAACAAAATAAGTATCTTGGTGCTGGGCATCAATAGGAACGGAAGAGTGCATTATTCCAGTAAACCCTCCAATCATAAACATGGTTATAAACCCAAGAGCAAAAAGCATTGGGGTATCAAAACGAATTCTCCCTTCCCACATAGTGCCAATCCAGTTAAAGATTTTAACACCAGTAGGAATTGCAATCAACATCGTTAATATAGAGAAGGCTGAGGTTGCCACAATTCCCATACCTGTAGTAAACATATGGTGGCTCCAAACTGCAAAACCCATAAACCCAATAATGGCACCAGAGAAAACGATTAAGCCATATCCAAAAAGGGGCTTACGAGAAAAAACAGGGATAACTTCAGAAACAATTCCCATGGCTGGTAAAATCAAAATGTAAACTTCGGGGTGACCAAAGATCCAAAATAAATGCTGCCAAAGATGGGGTTTTCCTCCCTCCAGAAAATCAAAAAAGTTGGTGCCATAATTACGGTCAAACATCAATTCTGCTAAAGCAATGGCTATCGCAGGCAATGCTAGAATTAATAAAAAACTGACAATTAATGTCATCCAAGTGAAGACTGGAAGACGCATCATCGTCATACCAGGGGCTCTCATGTTGATTATGGTAGTGATGAAATTAAAGGATGCGAGTAGGGAGGCAATTCCCAACACTTGTAGGGAAAAAATCCAAAAGTCAGGTCCCATGTCACCAACCACCTCAGCAAACCTAGTGTCAGTAAGTGGGGCATAACCAAACCATCCGATAGCAGGGGATCCGCCCGTAAAGAACCAACTGAGATTGAGAATGATACCTCCACCCATGAAACACCACAGGCTAAGAGTGTTCATTCTAGGAAAAGCAACATCCCGCGCTCCGATTTGAAGGGGCATAATAAAATTAAAAAAAGCAGCACTTAAGGGCATAATAACAAGAAAAACCATGGTAGTACCATGCATGGTAAACATTTGATTGTATTGTCGATTGGTCAATACCTCCATATTGTGATCCCAAAGTTGGGATCGAATCAATAGAGCTTGTGCACCCCCGACAATCAGAAAAAAGAGAGCAGCAAGACCATACATCAAGCCAATTTTTTTGTGATCGATGGTAGTTAGCCAGTCAATAATACCAGAGGCATGCTGTCCCGGACGGAGAAGAATTTGATCCTCAATTTTAGTTTTTGTTTCAGGAGAAACGTAATCTATAGATTCTGTAGCCATGATTGTTTAGTTAATTTAAATTTGTTCGAGCAAATATTCAACGAGTTGGTTAACTTTCACATCGTCATCTTCCAGTTGTCTCAAAGGGTGGTTGTCGTCCACTCCTTCACCATTCCACATGAGGTTTCCAAATTTAACTTCATTTGAATTTTTGAGCCAATCCGCAAGGCTTTCTTCATCATTTCTCATCCAACCTGCCGCAAGAGAGGTTCGTAAACCGAAAAGAGTAAGGTTGGGACCTTTGGCTCCAATACCTGTACGATTAACGGCATGACACTGAACACATTGCAGGGACGAAAAAAGTTGTTTGCCGATTTCATAATTGTCGGAATGAGCTTTTTCCCAGGACTTGGCAGAAAGGTTGGGAGCTTCACCTTTGGCAATTTTTTTCGTGGAACGATATTCACGAACCGAATTTTCGCCGAGTGAATCATCCGCAAAAGTTATGATCGTATCTTTTTCATATTCCATTTCCGGATTATAAGTCGTTGGCTGCATGTTCGGGTTCTGGGAATTTTGAAAACGCTTCACCCAAGCATCAAAATCTGCGTCGGTTTGAGCGAGTGCCCTGAATGACATGTAAGCATGTGAATTTCCACAATACTCAGCACATTGCCCATAAAAGAGACCGCCTACGGGTTCAAATTCGTCGGTAAACTTTTGTTTAGCAAATACTACCTGCCTCATCTTGCCATCAAATACTGAAGGCATTGCCTCTTCGGAAGATTTTCCGGAACGAATTTTTTCCTGATCAGCGATGAACCAGAGAAAATTTTCTTGGCCGGGCATCAAATCCATCTTACCGGCGAGTTTTGGAAGCCAGAAACTGTGGATGACATCTTCCGTTCTTAAATTTATCCGAATAGCTTTACTTGCGGGAAAAACCAATTCGTTTGCAGTAACGATTCCGTATTGAGGGTATTCGAAAATCCAGAAGAAACGCTTGCCGGTAACATTGACAGTGACAGCACCTTCGATCTGGCTTCGATCAAGGTTTAACTTTTTTAAGGTTGCTTCATCATTGGCATCTGGAACGCGATTCATGAGAACAACTCCTTGCAGGGTGGGAATTGCAAGAATGACAAGAATTACTGCAGAAGCCAAAATTAAAGATACTTCTGTTTTGCTGTTACCATGAGATTGAGGAGGAATTTCCATGGCCTCTTCCTTGGTTTTGGCTCGATATCTCCATAATACATACAGCAAACATCCGCCGACAGCACAAAAAAGAAAAATGGTAATCCAAACGGAAAGCATAAAAATATCATACTGATTCTGTGAAACTAAACCCTTTGGATCCAAAGCAGATTGTTTGTGATCAACACGGGAGCAACTTGAATGCAATAATAGGTAGAAAAGGGGAGTATAAAACCGAACAAGGGGATTAAAAAATCTTCTCATTTTGAGGATGCAATAATTCAAATTAAAGATAGCGGTCGATTACCAATGCGGAAAGCAATAATGGTAAATAAATTATGGTGACAAAGAAAAGTTTTTTGGAATGAAAATCGCGATCCGAGGATAGAAAAAAGCGAATTGCTGGAAGAAGTAGATAAAAGGAAAGAAGTGTGGCAGAGAAAAAATAGAAAGTACCAGGTTTCGATTGGTTGATTTCAAAGAGGTAAGGACAAAAAACGAGGACAGTGAGAATAATGGTGTAAAATAGACTTTTCAAAGACAAAGCTCTACCTTGTTTGTCTCCCATAATATGGAGCTGAAAACCACCTTTGCTGTAATCCGACCTGTGATTCCATGCAATCGCCATGAAGTGAGGAAGCTGCCAAGCAAATAGAATCCCGAAGAGAATCCATCCATATGTAGAAGGATAATTAGCAGCAGCGACCCATCCAACTAAGGGAGGAAGTGCTCCGGAAATTGCACCAATTTCAATAGCCCAAGAGGTTTTCTTTTTGAGGGGAGTGTAGAGCAGGAGATATATAGAAACGGTTAAAAATGTTAAGATGGCTGCCCATTGATTGGTTCCTGTCCAGAGAACAAAGAATCCAATCGTGCAGAGAAAAATACCAAAAAAGAGGGCGGTAAAGGGACTGACAAGCTTGGATGGAATTGGCCGGCCTTTAGTTCTTTCCATGAGAGCATCTTCATTTCTTTCCATCCACTGGTTAAGAACGGCTGAACCAGCGGCAGCCATGGCAGTGCCAAGAGTCAGGCACATGAAAATAGAAAAATCGCTGCGAAAAGGGTCATGGACGAGATAACCTAAGGAAGCGGTAAACACAGAAAGTAAACTTAGCCTTGGTTTAGTAAGTTGGTACAATCCACTAATCGAAACACCACTCAGTGACCCATAAATTGGGTTTGATTTTGCAACAATATCTTTTCCGATGTTCACAGGGTTGTTGTATAGGTATTAATAAAATGTATTTTGAGCAGGAGACAAGCAAGGTGAATTAAAACTTATAAGAGATTGAAAGCTGAGCTTATAAGGTGTTGAAGACTCCATTAATTACTCGTTCACAATATATTAGTTTCAATCAAGAATTACAACAGAAGATTCGCAAAATCTTTGCCCTTTCAAATAAGTAAATCAAAGCTTTGTAATTGCTTGTTTGGAATCTGCGAATTAACTAAGGTAAGTGAAGTCTTTGGTCCACACCTTTTATTTATTTTTAATTTTTGTTTACGGATTACATTTTTCTGCTTGTACTAATAACAGTAACTTTAAGGAAAAGTCATTGTTACCGGAAGGAGAAATCAGAGGAGAACTTCTGCAAGCAGATGAAAATAGAAGCGTGGTTAAAATCAAAGCTTTGCAAGCTGGGGCTGATTTAGCTAGAAAATTCGATCTTTCACCTTCCCGAGAATTGGAACTTGTTGTTCAACCTGGAGATTTTTCACTCCTCCTCAAAAACAAAATTTTTAGAGGCAAATTGCAGGAGACATATTCAGGATCATTAGGGAAAACTCACCTGCTTCATTATGTTTGGCCTGATGACCGTGGTGAACGTATTCGCCTGAATAATGTGAATCGATTATTGCGGAGAGATACCCTTAGTATGGGACAAGATGTAATCAGAACCGTCGGGGATCAAGTTCCTCCTTTTGCATTGTACGACCAAAATGGAAAGGTCTTAACAAGCGAATTCTTTGATGGGTCAACTACGGTGTTGAACTTTATATTTACCCGTTGTTCTGTTTCCGATATGTGTCCTGCATCGACCATGAAAATGAAACAACTACAATCTTTAAGTGCAAAAACTAAAATTCCGTTTGTACAATTTCTTTCGGTTTCTCTTGACCCTGATTTCGATTCCCCTGGAGTTTTAAAAACCTACGCCCGGGGCTATGATTTGGATGAATCAAATTATAAGCTGGGGACGGCCCGAAAAACAGTTATTGATGATTTGACCAGACAGCTTGGCATCTCTCGCAAGAAAGACGACGGTTTACCATTAGACCACACAATGCGTACGATGATCGTTAATTCAAAGAGGCAAATTATCTACCAAGTGCCTGGTAAAAGTTGGAGCGTAAAAGATTTTCTCTCGCGTTTACAACCCAATCAGGGATAACTGGATAGTAAAACTATGGCCGACTCCTCCGCCCCTAAATCTATTCGGAGATCTTTACTCCTAGCCATACCATTTATTTTGGTATATTGGTTAATCCGTTCTGTCCCGGTAACCCCTTGTGATTTCTTGCATAAAGAGTCTTACAATTTAGAAGGCGAACTTGATTACTGTGGTCCCGGTGATGCCGAATTTGTTGACCTCTCGATTCGTAAATGGCCCATGAATTTGGATTTTAAACCAATCGATAAACCGACAGTTGGCCAACCATGCAGGTTTGAGATCAACATCAAACAATTCGATGGTTCTCCTCTTGGACCTGACGATGTTGCCCGCAGCCATACCAAGAAAATCCATCTTATGGCAATCAACCAAAGCCTTGAAGACTATCAGCATTTGCACCCGGTTGCGGATGAATTATTTGATGGAACTTGGAGGTTTACCATGACACCTGAAATGGGAGGAAACTACAAAGTTTTTCTTGATTTTATACCCATTCGAAGCCCAAGACGTGTTCTTCTTGCCTCCTCTTTTTCGGTACAAGGCCAAGCGAAAGAAAATATTGAAATTGATGGAAATCTAATTTCAAAAATTGGTGATCAAACCTTTTCCTTAAAAAAAAGCGGTCGAGCAAAAATTGGAAACGAAATATCCCTAGAATTAAATGGGGTTAATCAAGATGGGGTTCCCGTTGAGTTAACTCCCGTGATGGGGGCTTTCGCACATATGGTTGCCTTTGATCCGCAACTGAACGGATTTGCTCACCTGCATCCAAGCGAAGATACTTTGCCTCGTTCATTGGGAGAGGCACATGCCGGCCCGTTAACTTTTTCTTTTGTTCCACCCAAGGAAGGAATTTATCGCCTATGGGCTCAAATACGACTCAAGGATAAGAAAGGCCAGACATTTATCCCTTTCAATTTGCTTGTTGATTCCTGAATCCCAATTCCATGAGCGAGATTAGAGAATTTCGAAGTAAAGTGCCGAACTTGCCATTAGCTCGTAAATTGACTCTTTTAGTATGGATTCTAACCATTGCTGTCCTTGGATTAGTCGGAATGATGAGATCGGTAAAAATTCCGATCCCAGAAAGTATCGACCTCAGTGCGTTGCCTGCATTTCATGCTTTCCTCAATACCTTGGCTGCGTTCTTTCTTTTCAGTGCGCTTGTAGCGATAAGAAAAAGAAAAGCTAACTTACATCAGCGTTTGATTTACATCGCCATGATCTGTTCGCTGATTTTTCTTCTCTCTTATGTTTGTTACCATTTTACCACCTCTGCTACGATTTATGGTGATCAGAATGGGGATGGAATTTTAAGTGAAATGGAAAAAGAAGAAGTTGGATCCTCAAGAATATTTTATTTAATCATCCTGCTTACTCACATTGCCTTGGCTGCACTAAGTTTTCCTTTTATTTTGATGTCGCTTACCTATGCCCTGACTCACCAGTTTGATAAGCATAAGAGAATGACTCGATGGGTATTCCCAGTATGGCTATATGTTGCGATTACCGGCCCTCTGGTCTACTGGTTACTTCGGTCTTATTATTAAAGTTTTCTGATCCATCGGCGTAAGATGAAAGCTTCATTTTCGTCGAGGATTTCCTCCACTTTAAAATCTTCTTCAATGCTTGGGAAAAATGCATCTCCGTCTTTCACGCTCTGCAAAACTTCAGTGACATAAATTTCTCTGCATTTAGCAATGGTTTGAGCATAAATTTCTCCTCCACCAATGACAAAAATTTGTTCCTCTGGGCGAAGGTTTTTCTCTGCTTCTTCAATAGAGCCAAAGACTTGCATGCCCTCTTTTTTTTCAAGGCTCCTGCTGATTACCCAATTTTTTCTTCCAGGCAGTGGAAAAGGTAAAGAATCCCAAGTCTTTCTTCCCATGAGAACCACATGACCCATGGTAATTTTCTTAAACCATTTTAGGTCCTCTGCTAACCTCCAAGGTAAATCCCCGTTTTTTCCAATTACTCCATTTTGGGAAACGGCTACAATTGCTTTGAATGGTCGCTTCATATGGAAATGGGTGCCTTGATCGAAGGGTGTGGATCATAGTTTTCTAATTCGAAATCTTCGAATTCAAAATCTGTGATCCTTTTCTGATCCCCATGAATTTTCATAACTGGGCCGAGGCGGGGATCTCGAGTTAATTGGAGCTTTGCCTGCTCAAAATGATTGGTGTATAGATGAAGATCTCCAAAAGTGTGCACAAACTCATAAGGTTGTAATTTGCATATTTTGGCTACCATCATGGTCAAAAGAGCATAGGAAGCAATATTGAAGGGGACTCCCAAAAACAAGTCTGCACTCCTTTGGTAAAGTTGACAGCTCAGTTTCCCTTCAGCTACATAAAACTGAAAGAGAGCATGACAAGGGGGCAGGGCCATAAGATCCAATTCACCCGGATTCCAGGCACAAACGATGTGCCTTCTTCCATCTGGGTTATCTGAAATCGACTGAATTACTTGATTGATTTGATTAACGAGTTCTCCATTTGGCTTTTGCCAAGCGGTCCACTGCGCCCCATAAACACGACCAAGTTCTCCATTTTCATCGGCCCATTCGTTCCAAATACTGACGCCATTTTCCTGCAAATATTTAACGTTGGTATCCCCGTTAAGAAACCAGAGTAATTCATAAATAATCGATCTAAGGTGTAACTTTTTGGTGGTTAGTAGGGGAAAAGTCTGATCGAGACGAAACCTTGTCTGGTGTCCGAAGACCGATCGTGTTCCAGTGCCCGTACGATCATCGCGGTTGACACCGTTTTCCAAGACATGTTCCAAGAGCTTAAGATAAGATTTCATTTTGTTTTCTTCATTCGCTTGCCAGATTGGAGAAATTTCATTTTTTTCTTATTCATGCAGATTTGCCAATTGTCGAGGCTATCCTTTCACTTATTTTTTATTCTCTGGATAAGTTGCGGCTTTCTTTTTGCTCAGCAAAAGTCTAATGACTTCACAAAAAGGCTTGGTTTTCTTGAAGGAAAGCAAAGCAATCTTTCTGGTAAATTCTACTCTTCACCAAGATTATCGGATGCTTTTAGCAAGAGAATCAAAATTCATGAATGGCCAACTCGGTTTTCTCCATTCGGAGGAAAACGATTTACCACTCGAGATATTGATGGTTTAATAAAAAAAAGAATCTCTCTGAATCAGGTTAAAAATGAAAGAATCCAGATACCCGGAAAAATTATTGGAGAAGAAAATAGAGCCAGTGGAATGGAAGTTGAAGATAGATACACCTCCACCGCTACGGTTGAGTTTAGGGATGCATACTACGCCAAGCTCAATCAACGTATGGATGAATGGATGGAAAAAGTAAATAATCTCTCTCTTCGAGATATTAATCGTTTTCAATTTAGAAAGGGGAGATCGGCAGAACCTGGCTTTCCGGTTCAGAGGGCTGGTTCCAGTCTCAATGATCAACCTGCCAGTAAATTTCCATCACCCGGAACTGGGAATTTGCCAAAATTACCTTCTAACTATCAGATTGGCCCAAGAAAAGTACCTTCCAAAACGGAATCTCCGCCTTCCCCAAATTTAACTTCTCCTCAAGTTAATTCTCGAAAGAATAGTTCTTTGCCAGTTCCAAAATTGGGCCCAAAGAAAATTCGTGTTCAGGTTCGATCCATAGAAGAATGATTCACGCTTGCCACGGGAGCATTGCCCATTATTCTCAACCGTTACTTTTAATTTTATCGGATGGCTAGCTCAGTTGGTTAGAGCGACTGGTTTACACCCAGTAGGTCACAGGTTCGAGTCCTGTGCCGTCCACCACCCTTTACCCTCTTAAAATTTCAAATGCGTCACGTAATTTCCGTCCTTGTTGAAAATAAGTTTGGTGTTTTGGCTCGAATCGCCGGACTTTTCAGCGGACGGGGTTTCAACATCGACACCCTTAATGTTGGTCCTACTCATATAGATGGAAGGTCAAGGATTACGGCTACCCTAAATGGTGATGAGAAAGCCCTAGACCAATGCATTAAGCAATTGGATAAATTAATCGATGTAATCCAAGTGGAAAATTTTGTTGGCGATGAAGGTGTTGGTCGTGAGTTGGTCTTAGTAAAAGTTGAAGCAAACTCAAAAACTCGGTCCGAAATCACCCAAATCTGTGATGTTTTTAGGGGTAAAATTATCGATGTCGCCAAGAAAAGCCTAGTGGTTGAAGTTACCGGAAATGAGAACAAAATAAGGGCATTTCTTGGCTTGTTGGATTCCTTTGGTGTAATCGAGTTAGCTCGGACTGGAACCGTTTCCCTTCGCCGAGGTATGATCGAAGATTAATTGTCCTCATTCCCTTTTCTAAAATAAAATACTAACCCAAAACTACGAAACTGGCTATGCCTGCTAAAGTATACACAAAAAAAGAGGCCAAGATCGGGCCCATTAAAAAGAAAACGCTCGCCGTTATTGGCTATGGATCACAAGGACATGCCCATGCACTGAATCTCAAAGATAGCGGATGCAATGTTATCATAGGTCTTTACAAAGGTAGCAAATCTATTCGAGTGGCCAAGAGGCATGGGTTTGAAGTGTTTGAAGTGGCAGAAGCAGTCCAAAAAGCGGATGTTATCATGATTGGTGTACCCGACATGAAGCAAGCTGAGGTTTATGAAAACGAAATCAAACCGAACCTATCCAAAGGAAAGACACTTTTGTTTACCCACGGATTTGCTATCCACTTCGATCTAATTAAGCCACCTCGTGGGGTAAGTGTTATCATGGTGGCACCGAAGGGCCCTGGGCACATTGTCCGTTCTCAGTTCAAGGAAGGCAAGGGTGTCCCGGCATTAATTGCAGTGTTGAAGGGATCATCGAAGGATTCAAAAAATATTGCCCTAGCTTGGGCAGCGGGTGTCGGAGCCGCCAATGCGGGTATTTTGCAGACAACCTTTAAGGAAGAAACCGAAACCGATCTTTTTGGCGAGCAAGCAGTTCTATGCGGAGGTGCATCCGCTCTGGTTCAAGCCGGGTTCGAGACCCTTGTTGAAGCTGGATATGCTCCAGAAATGGCTTATTTCGAATGCTTACATGAACTAAAACTTATCGTAGACTTAATGATTGAGTCGGGTGTTGCTGGAATGCGTTTCTCTATTTCTGAAACTGCCAAATATGGTGATGTCACCCGCGGGCCACGGGTGGTCAACGCAAATGTTAAAAGATCGATGAAATCAATCCTCAAGGAGATTCAAAGTGGAAAATTTGCTCGTGAATGGGTAAAGGAATACCAAGCCGGACTGCCTAAATATAACCAGCTTTTACAAGAAGGGGAAAAGCATCCCATCGAGATCACGGGTCAACATCTACGAGGTCTGATGCCTTGGATACCCAAGAAAAACATCAAAGGGGCCCAAGCTTCTTATTCTTAATTACTTTTCAGATGAAGGGACGTGAAGAATACCCGTTCTTCACGCACCTTTTAGCTATGTCTGGCCTATGACAAATTCAGCAAATACATGCAGGTTGGCCACGAGGAAAAGTCCTCTTGCTTTGCGTCAAACTGAAATTGTTGCTGATTTGGTCCAAGATCTAATGGGTTTGGATGTGGAGGTCATTCCCATGACAACCACGGGGGACCAGCGGATAGATTGGTCCCTGCAGGAACAGGGAGGAAAAGGACTCTTTACCAAGGAACTCGAACAAGCCATTCTAGATGGGCGTGCAGACATTGCAGTTCATAGTGCTAAAGACATGCCAACCACGGATCCGGAGGGTTTGGAAATTGCCGCTTTTTTAAAGAGAGAAGATCCTAGGGATGTGTTGGTTACTCGGGCAAATGCCACATCAATTCAAAAGCTCGCCTCTGGAAGTCCACGCAGAATAAGCCAACTAAAAAACCGCTTTCCAGAGGTGGAATGGTTGGAGTTAAGGGGGAATGTTGAAACTAGATTGAATAAAATTGGAGAAAACGAGGAGGCAGACGGCACTATTTTAGCAAGGGCTGGTTTGAACCGATTAAAAATTGATCAATTCCCGGGCCTCCATTTCGAAACCATGGAGGTGGACAAAATGGTTCCAGCACCTGGACAAGCTGCGATTGCAGTTCAAACCAGAACAAGTGAATTCGAAAAGTATTCTGTGCTTGGAGATCAGGCAACCGAGAAATCTGTTCGTTTCGAGAGAAAAGTTCTTGAGCGTATGGGAGGAGGCTGTCAAATTGCTTTGGGGGTGCACCTGAGCAATGATACTTTATATTTTTTCCACGAAAAAACAGGCATCGTGGTTAAAGAATTTCATTCGCAAACTGAAGATGTTCTGATTCAGGAATTAGTAGGTAGAATTCAGTGATTTCAAAAAAGGGAAAAGTATTTCTTGTAGGCGCGGGACCTGGGGATCCAAACTTGGCAACTTTACGAACCAGGGAAATTATCTTACAATGCGATGTCCTAGTCTATGACCACCTGACAAATCCGGAATTCCGGAAATGGGTGTCTGCAGAGTGTGAACAAATTGATGTCGGAAGAAGTCCAGGTCGGCACACGGTTGCTCAGGATGATATTGGAAAGATCTTAGTAAGCAAAGCATCTGATAAGCAGATCGTAGTTCGTCTGAAAGGTGGCGACCCATTAGTTTTTGGTCGCTGTGCTGAAGAGATGTCGGTTTTAGATGATGCAGGGATAGATTACGAAATCATCCCTGGGGTAACCGCTGCACTTGCCTGTGCTGCCTACGCTGGTATTCCACTTTCCCATGGAGACAACGGATCTTCCATTTCATTTCTCACCGGTCATGAGGATGTAACAAAAGAATCCCTGCGGACAGATTTTGCAAAATTTGCAGATACAGGAGGTACCTTATGTATTTACATGGGGATGAGTAAGATAGAGGAAATTGTAACAAGTCTCCTTCAAGGTGGGATGCCCCTAGACAAGCCCGCGGCAATTGTTAGCAATGGGACTCTTCCAATGCAAAGACATCTGAGATGTAATCTTGGAGATATAGTCCAGATGAGTCAAACTTCTGACTTAGTAGCTCCGGCCATTATTTTTGTTGGGAATGCAGTAGGCTTGTCCTTTCGGAAAAGCTGGTTTGAGGATCGTCCTTTATTTGGCAGAAGAATTGTGGTCACTCGCTCCACTTCGCAAAATAGCAAAATGAAAAGTAAGTTGGAAGAGCTTGGTGCGGAGGTACTGGAGCTTCCTCTGATTGAAATTTTGCCTACGGAGGATCGTACATTAGTTGCGGAGGCATTCGCTGGGATTGCAACCTATGAATGGGTTATCTTTACCAGTGCCAATGGGGCTCGGGAATTCATGCGCCTCTTTTTCTTGGCTTATGAAGATATTCGAAGTTTTGGCCCCATGCGCATTGCTTGTGTAGGTGAGGCTACGGCAGCAATTTTAAGAGCTTACAATTTGGAAGTGGAACTAATTCCAAAAGTTTCGACAGCAGAAAACCTAGCTCAAGAATTAGTTGCTACCGATTCATTGGACAGTGCTAATATTCTTGTCATAACTGGAAATCGAAACCGTGAGGTACTAGTAAGCATGCTGGAAACCGTCGGGCATGCAATTGTGGATGTACTTCCTATTTACGATACTGATTTTTGCGATGTTTCAAAAGCAGAGGATCTGGAGAACTTTACAGACAAGGGGGCGGATGCGATTATTTTTACGAGTTCTTCAACTGCACTATCTTACATTGAACAGGAAGATGATTTAATTTTAAAGAAAACGGCTCAAACACCGGTCTTTTTTAGTTTTGGTCCGGAAACGAGTAAAACACTGAAAGAAAACAATTTGGCCGTTGCCGCAGAATCAGATAAGCCAAGTATGGACTCGATAATTAAGGCTTTGATTTCTAGATTTATTAAGTAGAACTATGGAAAGACTGCCCGGAATCAAGATTTGTGGGATCACCAATTTTTCGGATGCTGAAAAATCAATTTTGCTGGGTGCGGATTATTTAGGATTCATTTTATATCCAAGCTCTCCAAGGTTTATTGAACTTAGCTTAGTAAGGGAGTTATTTAAGCAATCTCAGGATCATTCCTACCAAAAAGTTTTGGTTGATGTGAACCCAGAACCCGAAAAGCTTAAAGTTTATTCGGAGGAGGGCTTTGATTTTTTTCAGCTTCATTTTCCCCATGACATAAATATTAACCGTATTGAATCGTGGAAGAATGTGATCGGGGCTGAAAATCTTTGGCTTGCACCTAAAATACCTCCCCAAACTGAATTCCCTTCTAAATTGATTAACTATGCCGATCATTTTCTGATCGATGCTTACAGTTCCACCTCATTTGGAGGTACGGGAGAGCAGTCAGACTGGGAAGAATTCTCTCGGTGTAAAGACAGATATTCAGAGAAAAAATGGATTTTAGCTGGGGGCTTGGGTTTAGAAAACGCAAATCGTGCAATCTATTCACTACATCCAGATATTATAGATTTTAATAGTGCTATTGAAATAGAACCAGGTAAAAAAGATCATGGTAAACTGAGTTCTTTGTTTTCTAATTTGAGGGGATAAAAGAAGAAATTCTTTTTCTTTTGCTTGAAAAGATCCCGATAAAATTCATTTAGTAAATTATAGTCTGTGTTTGAGAAGTCCTAAACCTCTCAATATGTAATAAATTTTAACCTATGTAAAACGATGGATACTCAAAATTCAAGTGGAGGTTGTCCCTTCAATCACAATCAACAAGCATCCCCAGTTGTCACCACCGAACAATGTCCCATTCACCAAGCGGCTGGTCAAGGAACTTCGGTGCAGGACTGGTGGCCCAATCAGCTTAAAGTTGACATTCTTCACCAGCACGATGCCCGTTCAAATCCTATGGAAGTTGATTTTGAATATGCCACTGAGTTCCAAAAATTGGATTACGATGCTCTCAAGAAAGATTTGACTGATTTAATGACTGATTCGCAAGACTGGTGGCCAGCTGACTTTGGTCATTATGGACCTTTCTTTGTTCGAATGGCTTGGCATGCAGCTGGTACTTACCGAACTGCTGACGGACGTGGTGGCGGAGGTACGGGTGCTCAGCGTTTTGCTCCTTTGAACAGCTGGCCCGATAATGGTAACCTTGATAAAGCTCGGCGATTACTTTGGCCGATCAAACAAAAATACGGAAAAAAAATATCTTGGGCCGACCTATTTATCTTAACTGGCAATGTGGCACTTGATTCTATGGGATTTAAGACTTTTGGGTTTGGCGGTGGCCGACCTGATATTTGGGAAACCGAAGATGATATTTACTGGGGTGTAGAGGATTCATGGCTGGCGGATAACCGTTATTCCGGGGAGCGTGATCTCGAAAATCCTCTCGCGGCAGTTCAAATGGGACTGATCTATGTGAATCCGGAAGG
>DEYT01000042.1 GCA_002364975.1 Opitutia bacterium UBA3151
TGACTTGAGACTACTTCACCTCAGCCATTTGATTACCTTGCCAGTCCAAGAAGTTATGGGTATTTAAGCATCTTACATTATGCAATGAGTAGGGAATTTAAATACAAGGCCTTTATCACTTATGCTCATCGTGATGAAGAGAAGGCTCGCTGGCTCCGAAAAAAGCTGGAGAGCTTCCGAGTACCCAAGCATCTTGTAGGAAAAAATAGCCCTTTTGGGCCTGTTCCCTCTCGATTATATCCAATTTTCCGGGACCGTGATGAGTTAGCTGGCGCCGCACAGTTAGGCCCGCTGATCGAACAAGCACTGCATGATTCTTCCCACTTAGTTGTACTCTGCTCTCCCAACGCAGTTAAATCACGTTGGGTTAATGAAGAGATTCGGATGTTCAAAGCGATGGGCAAAGCCGACCGAGTGCTTTGCTTGGTTCTGGATGGAGAACCCATGGCCGAAGATGTAAAAAATGACCCGGAAAAAGAATGCCTTCCGCTAGCAGCAAGAAGAAGAATTGATGCAAAAGGTGAGATTACCAATCAGATCCATGAACCTGGGGCCGCAGATTTAAGAGAAGACGCAGACGGCGAAAAAGATGGCCTCTTGAAGGTGATTGCCGGCCTTTTGGGCATTGGTCTTGATGAATTAAAGCAACGAGACATGCTCGCCAGGCAACGCCGTCTTGCATGGGTTGCCACTGCTTCAACCACCCTAGCACTATCTGCAATCGGTCTTTCGGTATATGCCTTTTATCAGCAACAACAAGCGAGTTTAGCGAGAGCCAGTGCTGTTTCAGAAAGACAGGCGGCTGAAGAAGAGCTAGCCAAGACTCAAACCATTACTAACTTCGTACAAGAGCTCTTTGTTTCCCTCGATCCTCAAAATACCGCAGGAATGGATACCGAATTGTTAAAAGCAATGCTGGATCAGGGCTCAAAAAGAGCAGCTGAGCTTTCAGTTGAGCCCGAAGTGGAAGCTGAGATCAGATATTGTTTGGGAAAAACATACCGTTCAATCAGGTCTTATGAAAAAGCCCAAATAGAACTTGAACGGGTTCTTATCCTTTTTGCTGAGAAGATCAGAAAAGAATTACCCACCCGTTTGGAGGCAATGAATGAAATTGCCATGGTTCATGAAGCCCTGGGTAATTATTTGGAAGCCGAACCGATGTTAGTTCAAATGCTTGAACAAAGAAGTAGGGAGTTGGGCTCGGATCATGTAGATGTCATTGATGCTCAAATTGATTTAGCCACCGTATTTAGGCGCATTGGAAAATTTGAACAAGCTGAAGACAGCTGCACAGAGACTCTATCTCTGCTTAGCGACCAGAATCGTACCCAAGAGGACCCGCTGATGTTAAAATGTAAAACCGAGTTATCCAAGATCTACATAGCAAGGGAAAAAATTTCCCAAGCGGAAAGTTTAATTCGTAATGTTTTTGAGCTTTCACGTCTACATATTGGAGAAAATAATGTTCTGAGCCTGCGAAGGGGCCAGGTTCTGGTGGAAGCTCTCCGTAAATCTGATAAATTGGATGATGCCGAGAAATTATCCAAGGAATTAGTTTCTAAATTAACTTCCATATTAGGTGAAACCCATCCTGATACTTTGGGAGCGATGGATTCACTTGCCGAGATTGTAGCGGGCAGAAAGGATCTGGATCGTGCCTTAGAATTATATTTAAGAATTGAAGGGGCCAAGGAAGAAGCCCTTGGAGACATGCATCCTGAAACTTTGGCAACATTGAAAGCAATTTCCCGTATTTACCGATTACAGGAAAAACTTGAAGAAGCTGAAAAAGTCCAGGCTGCGGTTAAACAAAGGCTCGAAACAAAATATGGTCTTGAGCACCCAGAAACTCTTCGAGCAATGAATGAACTTGCGGACTTGTATCTAGCACTCGGCAAGCAAGATGACGCCTTTGCTCTTAGTGAGAGAACATTGGATATTGAGCTTGAGGTGATGGGCGAGCAAGATCCGATGACATTGCAAACTATGTTTAGAATCGGAAAACTTCATTATTTAGCCAACCGAAAAGATTCAGCTATGGAAGCCCTAGGCGATACCTTGGCAAAACAGGAAAAGCTCTTAGGTTTTGATAATGCTGAGGCCACCACTACAAGAGATTTACTCAATGAAATACTGAGCGAAAGAGTCACCACCAAAGTCTTGGAAGAAAATCCCGAAGTATACGAAACGGAAAATCTAATAGGTCCTACTCTCCCCACAGTTTTAGCGGATTTCGATAACAATGAATCCAACCAGAGCAATCCTGCTTCCATGAATCTCGAACCCAATAGTTCAGAATCTAAACAACAACTGCAATCAGACTTCCTCAAGAGCCTATCCGAAGAAGGTGAACAAAATGAATCGCTTCCAGTTCCTGATTACCAAACAGATTGAAGATGCCCCAAATAGGGTTTATCTTTGATTGGGATGGAGTCGTTGTTGACTCCTCTAACTTACATGAAAAGAGTTGGAAAATTTTGGCAAAAGAGATCAACCTTCCATTGCCGGATGCTCATTTCAAAAAAGGGTTTGGAAAGAGAAACTCTGTAATCATCCCAGAGATTTTGGGTTGGAGCCAAGATAAGGCTAAAATTGAACAGTGGGGCAAGCGAAAGGAAGAAATTTATAGAAAACTTGGAGAAAAGTCTGGGATTCAAATCATTGATGGAATCCATGATTTTCTAAAGGAGATGAAATTAAACAATATTTCCGCAGCGATCGGAACTTCAACGGATCGTAAAAATATTGAATTGGCCTTTGAGCAACATGAAATTGAGGATTTTTTCCAAGGTGCAATCTGTGCTGAAGATGTGAACCAAGGTAAGCCACATCCTGAAGTTTTCTTAAAAGGAGCTGAACTTTTAGGTCTACCCCCAGAGCAATGTGTTGTATTTGAGGACAGTCTGCATGGCATAGAAGCAGCAAGAAGAGGAGGAATGAAAGCAGTTGCATTTACTACAACTCAACCCGCTTCTTTACTGAAAGGTGCAGGAGCTCACCTCATTGTTGATTCTCCAAAAGAATTGATCGTAATCTCTATCGCTCAATTATTTAATTAAGTCTACTGACAAACCATGAAAATTGCTCTGCATTTTAAAATTCTTATCTCCCTGGCCCTTGCCTTTTCGATTGGATTATTCGTAAATTTTGAGACCAGTGAATTAAAGCAAAAGCCAAGCTGGTTCTTCTATTTTCTAGAGGCTTGTCAATTCGTTGGTACTCTTTTTCTCAATGCCTTGAAGATGGTGGTCATACCTTTGATCATAACCTCCATCATCTGTGGAGTTGCGAAAATTGGTGCGGAATCCAATTTTAAAAAGCTTGGATTAAAGACTTTTGGGTTTTATGGACTTTCTGGAATTCTTGCGGTCACTGTGGGCTTACTTTGTGTAAACATTTTCGAGCCAGGAATTGTAAATCCTGAAATTCGGGAAAAAATGTTAAGTAGCTATAACGCATTTGATCAAGAAAAACTTGGCTCTGCCATGCAAAGAGCCGATGGTGGTTGGGCCAATCTTATCGAAATCTTTCATCGAATGGTACCCACAAATCTATTTAAAGCTGCCGTCGAAGGCCAATTACTTGGTTTAATTTTCTTTAGTTTACTCTTTGGTTTTTTTGTTTCTCGACTACCCGATAAATTGAAAATTTCCCAAACCACTTTTTGGGAAAGCTTGAATGCGGTTATTCTAAGCCTCACTAACTTCATTATTTCTTTTGCACCGTATGGAATATTCGGTTTGGTGACCCCTACCCTTATGACTGTAGGTTTGGACACACTCTGGGTAATGGGGGGATTTGCCCTTACCGTATTGACCGGGTTATTCATTCATTGCCTCATAATCCTTCCAGTTATGTTGAGGTTTCTGGGTGGTATTAACCCCATCTACCACCTGAAAGCAATGGCCCCAGCAATGCTGACTGCTTTTTCGACCGCCTCCTCTTCCGCCACCCTGCCCCTGACTATGAAATGTGTTACCCAGAGGGTGGGTGTTTCCAGAAAAGTTGGGAGTTTCACTCTCCCTCTTGGTGCTACGATGAATATGGATGGCACTGCCCTTTTCGAATGCGTAGTCGTCGTCTTCCTTGCTCAACTTTTTGGAATTGAGATGAGTTGGGCTATTCAATTTTCAGTTGTTGTGATGGCTTTACTAACATCGATTGGAGTTGCTGGAATTCCTTCTGCTAGCTTAGTTGCAATTATTGTCATTCTACAAGCCGTTGGTTTTCCAGAGGAGACGATCGGAATTGGAGTTGGAATTGTTTATGTGGTCGATCGGTTTCTAGACATGACAAGGACCGCGGTAAATGTATTCGGGGATAGTTGTGCTGCTGCTGTAATCGGCAAGTCAGAAGGCGAAAAAGAGTACTATCCAGAGGTTCTCGATGAAGGGATCATAACCTAAGCAATCCACCTCTTCGAAAAATGAAATTCCGTCTTTGCTCTGATTACAAGCCTCAAGGAGATCAACCTGAAGCGATTCATTCTTTAGTGCAGTCCATTGAAGCAGGAAATCAGGCACAGACTCTACTCGGAGTAACTGGTTCAGGAAAAACTTTTTCAATGGCAAATGTCATTGAGAAGTTACAACGCCCCGCTTTGATCATTTCACATAACAAAACACTTGCAGCCCAATTATATTCAGAATTTAAGGCTTTTTTTCCGGATAATGCGGTTGAGTACTTTGTAAGCTATTATGACTATTATCAGCCCGAAGCTTATGTTCCTTCAACCGATACTTTTATTGAGAAAGATTCTTCTATCAACGAAGAGATCGAACGGCTTCGTTTGGCAGCAACGGGTTCTTTAATCAGTCGCCGAGATGTTCTGGTAATTGCCAGTGTATCTTGTATTTACGGTCTGGGCTCTCCTGAAGATTTCAAGGCTCTTTCCCATGAGGTTCGTATCGGCGATGAATCAGGACGTGAACTTCTTTTGGAAAAACTGGTAGATGGACTCTACAATCGGAATGATATCGAGCTCAAAGCTGGAAAGTTTAGTGTGCGTGGTGATGTCGTGGATCTTTTCCCCGCCTATGCTAATCATCCCATCCGAGTTGAATTTTGGGGGGATGAAATCGAAACCATTCGGGAATTTGATCTCATGACTGGAGAAACCCTTCGGAATCTCGATGCCTATCGTGTTTATCCAGCAAACCAATATGTCACGACTAAAGACAAATTAGGCGTTGCCTGTAAAGTAATTGAGAAAGAGCTGGAAGAAAGAGTTAAATGGTTTGAAGAAAAAAACCTTCTTCTGGAAGCCCAGCGTATCAGGATGCGAACGGAGTATGACCTGGAGATGCTTAAGGAAATTGGATTTTGTAATGGAATTGAAAATTACTCTAGGCACCTTTCCGCTAGAAAACCAGGACAACGGCCTTGGTGTTTAATTGATTTTTTCCCGGACGATTTCCTTCTTTTTGTGGATGAAAGTCATGTGACCTTACCCCAAGTTGGAGGAATGTTTCATGGGGATCTATCTCGGAAAAGTAAATTGGTTGATTTTGGTTTTCGACTACCGTCCGCACTGGATAATCGTCCTTTGAAACCTGATGAGTTTGATAAAGTCACAGGACAAACTATTTATGTATCTGCAACTCCGGCTTCTTTAGAGATCGAAAGATCTGCTTGTGTCGCCGAACAATTGATTCGACCAACTGGCTTACTTGATCCAGAAATGGAAAAAAGGCCAATCAAAGGCCAGGTTGAAGATTGTATAAGTGAGATTAAAAAAGTAGTTGAAAAAGGTCACCGAGTCTTGGTAACGACCCTTACCAAACGAATGTCCGAAGATTTAACCGATTTTCTACGGGACCATAACATAAAGGTGGAATATTTACACTCTGACATTGATGCCCTTGAAAGGGTAGAGATCTTAAGGAATTTAAGAGCAGGTGCATTCGATGTTCTTGTCGGAGTAAATCTTTTGCGAGAAGGACTTGATTTGCCAGAAGTTGCTCTTGTTGCTGTTTTAGATGCGGATAAAGAAGGCTTTTTACGAAGCGAAACTAGCTTGATTCAAACTGCTGGTCGGGCGGCAAGGCATGTGGATGGAAAAGTTATTTTTTATGCTGATGTAATGACTAAATCTCTATCCAAAGCATGGGACACCTGCCTATATCGCAGAGAAAAGCAAATCGCGTATAACAAAAAGCATGGCATAACGCCCAAAAGCATAAGCCGCCCTATTCAAGAAAGCCTGATTAAGAAAAAAGAAGAAGAGGACTTGCTTGCCGTATCTGAAAATATTTCTGCAAAAGAAGTTAAAAAGCTGTTGAGACAATTAGAGAAGGAGATGATGGAAGCCGTAAAAAAACTCGAATTTGAGAAAGCTGCATTACTAAGAGACCAGATCAGTTTTCTGCAAGGAGGAGGTGAACCTATTCAAAGAGCAACTAAAGGCGGATACACTTCGAAAAGAAAGTTTAAAAAATATGGGAAGCGCAAATAAGATATTATCGAGCCTAATTAGTTCTCTTTTTTTTGTAGTCATTCCACTCGCTGCGGAAATTGAAAACAGAAATGAACTTCTTTTTTTCTTTGATAAGATTGAAGCAAAAGGGGAAGTCGATGTCTTTGTGAAAAAAGGGGATACACGTGGAAAAATCTCCATATTTGCTGATTCTCAAATCATCAATTCCGTAGTTGCTCGAGTGACTCAAAAAACCCTTTTTATTGATGCAAATAATTCCTTCGAATTTCAAAGAAGAATTCCATTTGTGAAGTTTAATGCCAGCCGAAAATTTCCGGTCGAGATTATTGTTTCAGTCAAAGAGCTCTCTGAAATCAGAGCTTTGGAAGGAGCTAATTTAACCTGCAGTGAATTCTCCTCTCCCCAACTAAAAGTCTTTCATTCTGGAACTGGAAAAGTTTTCTTAGATGACATCAATTGTCCTTCGATCTACCTACAACAGAATGGTTCTGGTACAAGTTCTTTAAAAGGCAGTCGAACCGAAATTCTTGACGTGGAACTTGAGGGGAATGGAAATCTGGATGCCAGCGATCTCGAAGTTGGCTCAGCAAAAGTCATCCATCAAGGGAGTGGTTCTATCCAGATAAATTCAATGCTATGGTTAGATGCACGCATTTTATCAAGTGGCTCGATTTTACTCTGCAGAGATCCAGAAAAAATGGTTATCCAACAAAAAGGTAGTGGCAGGATTCGATCTCTTTTTACAAAGGTGAAAGAATGAAAACTAAGGTAAAAGAATGCTAGAGAAAAATTTCTTCCCCTTCAATCGCAGGGCGAACACTAGGATGTATCAAAGATACCTCTTTTTTTATATCATCCATTTTGTCATCATTATGGGAAGGATCATGATGAAAAAGAAAGGTTTGTTTCACGTTGGCAGCTTGTGCAATCTTAACCGCTTCCTGCCATGTTGAATGCCCCCAACCCTTGAACTTTGGATACTCTTCATCGGTGTATGCCGCATCATAAACCATGATATCAGCGTCTTGGGCCAGTGCTAAAACATTTTCGTCTAAACGATCCTCGAAATGTTCGGTGTCAGTACAAATAGCAATCACCTTTCCTCCACATTCAAGACGATAACCACATGCACCGTTTGGATGATTGAGTTTTCCAGTCTTCACGACCAGATTACTCCCGAGTTCAAAAGTTTTGCCTACATCGTAATCATTGAAGGTACATGCTTTCTCAATCAAGGAACTCGGAACAGGAAAAACTGGATCTTTCATCAACATGGTACCAATAATTCCGTGCAAATCATAGTTGTCACCATCTAAATGACCGGCAAATAGGTTAACATTACTCGCTGGATTGTACAAGGGAGCAAAGAATGGTAGCCCTTGTATGTGATCCATATGAGTATGGGTAAAGAATAATTTTGCATTGAGTAAATTACCCTCTTCCAAAAGAATTTTCTTTCCAAGCAAGCGAATGCCGGTTCCAGCATCAATGATTAATCTTTGGTCCTCAAAATTGATTTCAAAGCATGTGGTATTACCACCATAACGCACGGTTTCCGAACCGGGACAAGGAATACTACCACGGGTACCCCAAAATTTGAGTCGAAGCGAATAAGAATCAGTCATGATAAGCAGGGATTATTTTTTGCTTATTCGTATAATAAGGCAACCCTCAAAACTTAGAGTATATATTATCGATCTAGCCATTCACCTTCCTCATTCTGATAGGAATCAGTCTTACGACCATCTCCCCAGTCATAGATTCCCTCTGATGCGAGTCCATTTTGGAATTCTCCAACAAAACTTGTTCCATCACCAAAGTCTAAACTACCAGTACCACTTTTTACTCCATTTCCCCAAAGTCCTGAATAAATAACTCCTTCGGGATTAGTTTGTACCCCAAATCCATTTGGCTCACCTTTTACGAATTCACCAGAATATCTTGTTCCAATAGCCAAAGTCAAAACCCCAGCTCCCGAAAACTCTCCTTCCTCAAATCCACCGATGTAGAGGGATCCGCTTGTTTTCGATAGAATACCTTTTCCATGGTAAAGATTGTTTAGAAAATTACCTGTATACTGATCTCCATTCGCCCCCTTCAAGTATCCTTGTTCATAACTCCCGTCTAGGTTGAAAAAACCAGTAAATTCATTACCAAACTCATCTCGCATCTTACCCTCAGAAATGAATTTCCTATTCCACTCTCCGGATATAACGGTTCCATCCACACTTTGAAATTCTCCATAAAACAAGGCATCCTTTTCCCAATGCCCAATCATTCTGGACGAATCTGCCAAGAATAAGGTACCAAAACCCTCTCTTCTTCCATTCGCCCATGCACCAACATACTTCTCAAGGTTCGCATCGGATTTATATCTGATGGTACCATGCCCATGTGCATTACCATCCACGAATTGTCCTTCATAAAAGTCTTCATTTGGAAACTCACGAGTACCAAAACCGTGTGGAAGTCCTCGGACTAGTTCACCTTCATAAACCGACCCATCCTCAAGGAAATTCTTTCCTTGAGTAGCAGCTTTGCTTAGCACGGAAGCTTCGGAAGTGGATTCAGTGTTTTGAATTTCATCTAAATTGATATCTCTCTGCTCCACATTACAACCGAAAAGAAAAAAACAAAAAAGAAAAATTAACCTCACGACAAAATACTAGAAAGTCATAGTTTTACTAACCTGAAAAATACTCGTTACAATAGAAATCGCTACCAGAGCAACTAACGAGAATGCAAAACCCAGAGCAGCTCCTGAAACCAAGGTTGTCATTGCTTTGATTCTTTTGGTGAGATCTTCTCTAAAAGCTTTGCAAGCATCTTCGACACTGTTACCAAGATTTCCAGTCTTCTCACCAACTTCAATAATATCCAACTGCATGAGGGGCATAAACTTAAACTTACGCAAGGCATCTGGAAGAGATTTCCCCTCATTGACTAAAGCACGTGCTGAACGAAACTGATTTCTCATGAAACGGTTTTGGATCGTTCTTTCGCACAACCTTAAATTCTCGGTAAGTCCAATTCCACTCCATATTAGAGCAGACAACAAGTTGGATAGTTGAAAGAGTTCAGACATTAACAAAATTTTACCAAAAAGAGGCAATTTGAGTAACGAATGGTCTAGTGCGATCCCCCCTTTCTCTGTCTTACTCCATTGAACAATAACTCCAAGAAAGATTATAATCCCGACTATAAAAAACGGTCCGATCGTTAAGAGAACTTCAGAACCATTGATAAGAATTTTCGACATTAAGTTT
>DEYT01000158.1:0-1021 GCA_002364975.1 Opitutia bacterium UBA3151
TCTTCAAGCGGTCCACGGTTTTTTCGCGAAGGTTTTGAGGCATATCTCCATTTAGAGGTTCGGCGGGATAGCCCTTACCTTGTAATTTTTCAGCAATTTCCATGGTCGCATTTTTAGTGCGGGAGAAAATAAGCATAGCCTCAAACTTTTCAATTTCAAGAAGACGGGTTAACATCTCCCTTTTTTCATGTTGACGAACTTTAATGAATCTTTGCCGGATATTGGGGGAATTCTCGGCCTTCACTTTGATGGTTACTTCTTCAGGCTCGCGTAAATGCTTCTCTGCCAACTTACGAATGGGCTTAGGCATAGTTGCCGAAAAAAGGGCAGTCTGTCTTTCTTTGGGAGTATGTTCCAGAATCCATTCAATATCGTCAATAAAACCCATGCTTAACATCTCATCGGCCTCATCTAAGACCAAGGCTTGGAGGTTGTTTAACTTTAGGTATCCTTTTTCAATGTGATCCATAACCCGACCAGGAGTACCAACCACAACCTGGGTTCCACGCTTAAACTCACGAATTTGTTCTCCATATCCAGTACCACCATAAACTGCGACTACCCGAAGCGTTGGTAGGTTCTCGGCAAAGCCTTCCATGGCTTCTGAAACTTGCAGGGCAAGTTCCCGGGTCGGTGCTAGAACTAAAATTTGTGCCCCTTTTACGGATTCATCCAGTCTTGAAAGTAAGGGAAGGGAAAAAGCTGCGGTTTTACCGGTTCCAGTTTGGGCAACTCCAAGCAGGTCTTTTCCTTCCAATAGTGGAGGAATCGATCTTTCTTGGATCGGAGAAGGGGTTTCATAGCCTGCTTTCCGAACCGCTTTTAAGATGGGTTCGGCAAGCGACATTTGATCAAAGCTGACGCGGGTATCCGTTTCAGCCTGAATGTTAATTTCATCATTCATGGGGCAATTTCCGTTCGTTTGTTTTATTGTTTGCCAAAGAGATCGAACGTTTGCTCTGAATACTCCATTTCCCTTATCTACCACAGGAGAGCACTTGTTCTAAAAAGATGGCTGAAG
>DEYT01000158.1:1412-3190 GCA_002364975.1 Opitutia bacterium UBA3151
AAGACTAAATATCCTTACGGTTTTGAAAAACTAGAAAAAAGGTTCTCTAAAATTTTTTTTGATTTACAGATGGGTTCAGATGATTCAATACCCTTAGGCGCAAATGCCCATGATCCTAGCCATTCCTAAAGAAGTTACTGCCGACGAGAAAAGAGTAGCGGTTTCTCCTAGTAACATTGCTGCTTTCCAAAAGCTTGGTTACGAGGTTCACATTGAAGCCGGGGCAGGAGATGCCGCCTCCATGCCCGATGAGCTTTACCGTTCTGAGGGTGCTCAAGTTGTGGAGGGTTCCGAAAAAATATGGGGCGGAACAGATCTGATTCTTAAAGTCAATCCACCCACGCTCGAGGAAGCAGAGATGATTTCTGAGGGTGTGACCTTGATTTGTTTTGTTTATCCAGCGAGGAATGAAGAGTTAATTAAAATCCTTTCTGCCAAAAAAATAAATTTATTGGCCATGGATTGCGTTCCACGGATTTCCCGTGCCCAGTCCATGGATGCCCTGAGTTCAATGGCCAATGTCGCGGGATATCGAGCGGTGGTGGAGGCGTCCCATTGCTTTGGTCGATTCTTTACCGGGCAGATTACTGCGGCAGGAAAGGTTCCTCCCGCTAAGGTTTTGGTAATTGGGGCAGGAGTCGCTGGGCTTGCCGCGATTGGAGCGGCCCGAAATATGGGTGCAATTGTTCGTGCTTTTGACACCCGACCTGCGGTGAAGGATGAGGTCAAGAGTCTCGGGGGTGAGTTTTTAATGCTTGATTTTGAGGAAGATGGTGCCGGTTCAGGCGGGTATGCCAAAGTAATGAGTGAAGAATTTATTGCGGCAGAAATGAAACTTTTTGCGGAACAGGCAGAGGAAGTCGATATCATCATAACCACCGCCATGATTCCGGGGAAAAAATCCCCAATTTTAATTACTGAGCAGATGGTGAAAAGTATGAAACGCGGCTCAGTTATTGTCGATCTGGCCGCCGAAGGGGGAGGTAATTGCGAACTCACTGAGCCGGGTGAAGCAACCTTAGCTCATGGGGTTACGATTCTTGGCTACACGGACCTTCCTTCCCGGTTGTCAACTCAATCAAGCCGATTGTATGGCAATAATTTGGTCAAGCTGGTCAACTTACTGGGTAAAGCCGATGCTTTTTTAATTGATCAAGAGGATGAAGTAATTCGCGGAGCCCTGGTATTGGATCAAGGCACATTATCGTGGCCTCCTCCAAAGGTGGAGGTGAGTCAGCAACCCAGCACACCCAAGGGGGAAGTCCCTCCAGTACCCGCCGATAAAGAAGCTGGGGGTAGTTCCATTTTTTCTCCCAGTTTTATGCTTGGCCTCTTGGCGGTTGTTCTCTTGGCACTGGGCTGGAAGGCGGATCATGAATTTTTGGACCAGTTAACCGTCTTCGTCTTGGCCTGTTTTGTTGGCTACATGGTGGTTTGGAATGTAAGCCCGTCCTTGCATACTCCCCTGATGAGTGTAACCAATGCAATCAGTGGAATCATTCTGGTTGGGGGTATGCTTTTTGTAACCGGGGCGCAACCATGGATTGATACCAAAAGCATTCTCGCTGGGGTCGCGATTTTTCTGGCTACAATCAATGTGGCAGGGGGTTTTCTTGTCACTCAACGAATGCTTAAAATGTTTCGCAAGCAATGACTGAAGGATTGGTTACTTGTGCGTATTTGGTTTCGGGTATCTTTTTTGTCTTGAGCCTAGGCGGGCTCTCTAAACAGGAAAGTGCTCGCAAAGGAAACCTATATGGAATCCTCGGTATGGCACT
>DEYT01000141.1:0-433 GCA_002364975.1 Opitutia bacterium UBA3151
TCGTGGAGATTCTTGAACCCGAGTGGTTGGTTGGGGTTGGTGGCTTTGCCCAGAAGCGGGCCGAAGCAGCCTTGCAGGGAATCGAGGTTGAAATTGGTAAGGTTCTCCACCCAAGTCCAGCGAGTCCAGCGGCCAATCGCGGTTGGGCCGAGGCGGCGGTCAAGCAATTGAAGGAGCAAAAAATTTGGGAATAGAAAAGAGACCCGTAATCTAAATCCGAATATTTTAAGAGCGTCCAACAATTATGAAAAATCTACCCGTCCAACAGAGTGCTGAACTTTTAAGCCAAAAAAATTCGATTCCTTTGATTGATGTCCGTACACCGGCCGAATATGGATCGGTTCATGCAAAGGGTGCAGTGAACCACCCGATGGAATCCTTGGACTTGGCAAAAATCCCGTGCTCCAAAGATGACGAGATCCATGTAATCTGC